>NZ_JAGHQV010000087.1:0-10270 GCF_017744175.1 Thalassotalea sp. G20_0
GGAATAGAGAACTTGAACTATTGGAACCCTATCGGAAAGAGATGATACTTCCGCAGTTAATGAGTGTTCTCCAAAAGATCAACCATTATGATGTGGATAAACAGACACAAAACGCCTGGCATTCAGCTTTGGAATGCAGAAAAGAAGACCCTCTTGGACTGAACGGAATTGACATTGACATTTGGGAATCGGATTCTGATTTATTGTCGCCGGATTTTGATTTGTTTGCGACCGGGTCAGAACGGGGCAACAACAACCATGACTGGCTTGAAGAGTTCCTACTGCAGCCAAGCGCTAATACCCATACAACATTACACCTGTAATGGCCGACCTTTATAAGTCCACTTAAAAGGCTTGGCCATTTTCTCATTGAAGAAGTCCACAAACCAGGAGGCTGACCGAGAATAGCGCCCGTAGCGAGGATGGCAGAAAATTGAGGATAAAACGTCGGAAATTTTTAGTGAATAGTGGTTCTATTTGCTAAAAATTTCCGACTTTTTAGACCAATTTGCTGCCACCGCAGTAGGGCAGTCTGTTCTCGGTCAGCCTCCTAGTGGAGACGGGCCTTCAGCTCTTCGGTGGATGTAAAAGTGTTTCGTTTCAGAAAGCGCCTCACCAGAATCGAAAACCATACCTCTATCTGATTCAGCCATAATGCGTCCTTCGGGGCATAGTGGAAAACAACCTTATGGGACACATCGCCCAGGTAAGCAGCCCGTATTTTCATGTTTTTGAGAATGCCGGATTTGCCTTTAACTCCAAGCTTTTTTCCCGCTGTACCTTCAATCCTGTCGACTGCCTTGACCGCAGCCTCTGACATATGGGTATTCAGACGACCCATAACAAAATGCCAACCTGCAGCAGCAGGATCACTCATCAGCATGCTATCAAGCCAATCACTATTCAAAAAAAGGATGCGAATCAAAGCGTATTTTTGTTGTATGGGTATTAGCACTTTCCTGCACTAGCATCCGTGCAGTCGTGCGGCATTACAACCCCGGTCACATAGCCAGGAATATACGATTATAGGGAATGGCCTGCATCCCGAAATGCAGGCCTGCCATTTTCAGTCTAATTTTCGGCCTTTATTCGCCGCAATCCTTAACCGCAATGCATTCAGCTTAATAAATCCTTCAGCATCTCCCTGGTTGTAGGCTCCGGCATCGTCCTCAAAGGTTGCAATAGTTTCATCAAACAGCGAGTCGTCAGAACGTCTGCCAACCACCGTGACATTCCCCTTATACAATTTCAGGCGAACTTCACCGTTCACGGGCTCCTGGCTTTCATCAATCATCTTCTGGAGCATTTCCCGCTCCGGTGACCACCAATAGCCGTTGTAGATCAGTTTGGCATAGCGCGGCATCAACTCATCTTTCAGGTGGGCCACTTCCCGGTCCAGGGTAATGGATTCAATGGCCCGGTGCGCTTTGAGCATGATGGTGCCTCCGGGCGTCTCATAACAGCCCCGGGACTTCATGCCCACATAGCGGTTCTCAACAATGTCCAGACGGCCAATCCCATTTTCGCCACCAATCCTGTTCAGGCAGGCAAGCACTCGGGCTGGCGTCATTGCCTCCCCATCAATGGCAACAATATCCCCTTTGCGATAGCTCAGATTCAGATAGGTCGGCACATCCGGGGCGGATTCAGGCGCTACCGACCAGCGCCACATCTCTTCTTCCGGCTCCGCCCACGGGTCTTCCAAAATGCCGCCTTCATAGGAGATATGCAGCAGGTTGGCATCCATGGAGTAAGGCGATTTGCCTTTTTTGCGCTCCACCGCAATACCGTGCTCATCGCAGTAAGCCAGCAGTTTTTCCCGTGAGTTCAGGTCCCACTCACGCCAGGGTGCAATCACCTGAACCCCCGGTTTCAGTGCATAAGCACCCAGCTCGAAACGCACCTGGTCATTCCCTTTACCGGTGGCACCGTGGGCAATGGCATCGGCACCGGTTTCATTGGCAATCTCAATCAGGCGCTTGGAAATCAGCGGTCTGGCAATGGAGGTTCCCAGCAGGTATTCGCCCTCGTAAATGGTATTGGCACGGAACATGGGAAAGACAAAGTCACGGACAAACTCTTCGCGCAGATCATCAATGTAGATCTGTTTAATGCCAAGGGCTTCTGCCTTGGCCCGGGCTGGCTCTACCTCTTCACCCTGCCCCAGGTCCGCGGTAAAGGTAACGACTTCACACTGATAGGTGTCTTCCAGCCATTTTGCAATCACTGAGGTGTCCAGGCCGCCGGAATAGGCCAGAACCACTTTATTGATTTTTTTCATTGCTCAACTCCAACGACATACTGCAACAGGAATCTGTAGACAGTGAAGGATAAATATTCTTTTTTTGTGAATAATAATTCATAAATAGCGCTTCGCCAAGACGCTTTCATCATTATTTGGCCAAAGCCGGAGTCAGTGTAGATAAAGCCCGGGAATCATAACATCAAAAGGCCGGAAATACGGGTTAAACCTCTGCTTTTATGCCTCTTTTCTCAGGCCCCTACTATCAACATGGCCTTTTTTTCGCTAGGATGCCCATCCGGTTCGATCATATATAACCGGAACAGGTACCTTCCAAAATGAGCCAATTACTGACCATTACCCGCCCTGATGACTGGCACCTCCACCTTCGTGATGGCAATGTTCTGACGGAAACGGTGGCAGCCACCGCCAGAACCTTTGGCCGGGCGATCATTATGCCCAACCTGGTACCACCGGTAACGGATGCCGATCTGGCCAGCCAGTACAAGACGCGCATTCTCGAACAGGTGCCTGCTGACTCGGCATTTCAACCATTAATGACGCTGTATCTGACCGATAAAACGTCCCGTGAAACCATCCTTGATGCCCATAAACGGGGTGATGTGGTGGCACTGAAACTTTATCCTGCTGGCGCAACCACTAATTCTGATTCCGGCGTGACCAATCTCGAGAACATTTACGGTGCTTTGGAAGCCATGGCGGAGTGTGATCTGCCATTGCTGGTGCATGGCGAAGTGACCGATGCCGACATCGATATCTTTGACCGGGAAAAGACATTTATTGACCGCCACCTGGTTAAACTGGTAGAACGCTTCCCGACCCTGAAGATCATCATGGAACACATCACCACGGCTGATGCTGCCCGGTTCGTCAGTGAAGGGGGAGAAAACCTGGGTGCTACCATTACCGCCCATCATTTGTTGTATAATCGCAACCACATGCTGGTTGGTGGTATCAAACCCCACTATTACTGCCTGCCAATTCTCAAGAGAAGTCGGCATCAGCAGGCGCTGCTGGAAGCCGCAGTAAGCGGCAATCGTCGCTTTTTCCTGGGAACTGACTCTGCTCCCCATGCCATTGGTGCCAAAGAGTCCCCCTGTGGATGTGCAGGCTGCTATACAGCACCGGCAGCCATTGAACTCTATGCAGAGGCCTTTGAAATGATGGGCGCTCTGGATAAACTGGAAGCCTTTGCCAGTTTCAATGGCCCCGATTTCTATAGCCTGCCCAGAAACCAGGACACCATTACCCTGGTGAAAGAAGACTGGGTCATGCCAGAATCCATTGCCTTCGGTGATAACCGGGTGAAACCTCTGAGAGCCGGAGAAACCGTATCCTGGCGGCTCAAATCATAGCCATTGGCTAAACAGCCGTGAGCAGAGGAAAAATCCCGCTCTTGCTGCCCAGGGCCTGTTGACGTTTCGTTGCGTGCTCAGCGAATCAGGGCGCTCCTATGACGAGGCGCGGCATTGCAGGAAGGCTGGTTGCCTTTCAAAATGCCGCAACGAAGTCATAGGGGCGCCCTGATTCGCCCGAAGGGTGGCTCAGAAAGGCGCCATCTGCTTTGTCAGACTTGCTTGGCGTAGAATAACTACGCGCTGCGCAAGTCTTTCGCGCATATGACGCCTTTCTGAGCCACTGAGCACGCAACGAAACGTCAACAGGCCCTATAACCTGGTGGCAATGCGGTATTTTTTTACAGTTAATGAGTAAGGAGAAGCCTTTGAGGGCCGATGACAGCCACTCCATGGCCAACAGATTCCGCGGTTTTCTGCCCGTGGTAATCGATGTGGAAACCGGCGGCTTCAATGCCGCTACAGATGCACTGCTGGAAATTGCAGCCACCGTGATTGAAATGGATGAGCACGGTTTTATCCACCCGGGCCCATCGGAGTCGTACCATATCAAGCCATTCGAAGGTGCCAATATTGAGCAGGCCGCTATCGATTTTATTGGTATTAACCCCTTTCACCCGCTGCGGATTGCCATGGCGGAAGAGGAGGCCATCAACAAGATTTTCCGTTCCGTCCGTAAAGCGGTAAAAAGCCAGGGATGCAACAGGGCGGTACTGGTTGGACACAATGCGTCGTTCGACCTGGGGTTTGTCATGGCGGCGGCTGAGCGCTGTGATGTGAAACGGAATCCGTTCCATCCGTTCTCCTGCTTTGATACCGCTACGCTGGCCGGTCTGGCCTATGGACAAACGGTGCTCGCCAAAGCCTGTGTCGAAGCGGATATTGATTTTGATAAATCAGAGGCTCACTCAGCCCGTTACGATACGGAAAAAACCGCTGAACTGTTCTGTACCATTGTGAACCGCTGGAAAGACCTGGGCGGCTGGCTCTGATCGCAACCCTGGCTGGCCTTTTCCTTAACCATGAAAAGCCAGCCACAGCCCCCTGATTATACCCCTTCCCTTCTATTCCCCTGCTCAAGATCCAGCAGATACTTCTTCATCTCAACCCCATAGGCATAACCGGTCAGTTTACCATTTTTTCCGATTACCCTGTGGCAGGGCACAATGATCGCCACCGGGTTGGCACCATTGGCGGCTCCCACGGCCCTGACCGCTTTAGGCCGACGGATGCTGCTGGCAATATCCTGGTAGGAACAGCTTTTCCCATAGCCAATCTGTTGTAACGCACTCCATACCTGCTGCTGAAAGTCGGTACCACGAAGATCCAGGGCCACCGTGAAGCGGGTCAACTCTCCGCGAAAGTAGGCCCCCAACTCATCTCTGGCCTGAGCAAGATGACTGTCAATAGCCTGTTGCACGGCAACCGATGTATGCTCAGCAGTGCTGGCTTCAGCCTGCAAACCATGACTATTGGTCCGTTTAACAGAAACAACACCATCAACAGAGGCCATAACGTTGAGACGCCCGACAGGTGACTCCAACCACTGACAACCGACCAGATTCTCTTTATGCATAGCGTACATAGGCGCATCACCAATTTCAGTGTATTTTGGATCAGGGTAAAATCGTGCATCCTTCAAGTAGCCAGAAACATTTGCTGCAATATGTCCCGCTACTGTAGATTGTGAGATTGATAAATTATCATAAAAAGCAACTGAGTCATCTGCCTTCTGGCTTTAAACAATACACGACAGCAAAAAATGATATCGGTACAAAATACATCATCTCGATGAAACAAACAGGGCGATGTAGAAGGAAAAGCAACGCTCAGATCAAACTACTATCAATTTAGCGGTACCGAATAATAAAGCAAGAGGATTAGCCATGGACCCGGTCAATAAACCAACCTCTCCCTCACCACAGAAAATTCAACCCCACAAAGACAACGTCCGGGCAGCCAGTACCGGGAAGTCTTTTCATGGAAAGAAAACCGCTATTTGGCAAAGCGTCCGAACTCTTTCGAATAAACTTATTTTCTGGCTTGAAAAACCATTAAAAACCAGAAACATCAAAGTTCATGTCGCGAAGAGTAGTGCTTTATCAGCGAATGGGTTTAATAAACACTGTTCGGAACTTTTGCTGGCGATGATTGATGGAGACAGCAGACGTCTGCCTGAGTTACTGGACAAAATCAGACTGAGTATCCCCGCAGCCATCCCTGGTAAACAGCAACAGGAAATTGAGAGTTCAGACATCATAGATCTGTTTGGAAAATGGTCTGAACAATGTACGAAACCTGCACTTGCAAAATCACTGCGAAGGGATCTGCTCAACCCGGAATCCAACATAAGAAAGATATGGACTTCACAACGAGTACTTACGATGGAACCAAAAGACTTTTCACCTCAAACCTTTCGACGCCTCAATGATATCGAAGGACTTATGGGACAATTGGCAATAGCATTATTCCCTGAAGAAATTGAAAAACTAATGCAGGATGTCAGATCCTGTGAAAGCAAGATAACATCCTCGCGTTTCTTTCAGAGATTTTCAGCAAATATCACAACTTGATATACGAAGGTGGTCAGGAGCGAAAGAATTTAAAAAAATCACTATTATCACCTTTGGGGCAGGAGTATAGTCGTCGCCATAAGAATAGTTATCCAAGTCGGTAGAGAGGGCCCCCATGAAAAGAATTCTGATTCCTGTTACCAATCACGCAACGCTGGGTACTACTGATCAGGCTAACGGTACTTACGCGCCCGAGTTAACCCATGCTTTACAGGTATTTATGGAGCATGGTTGCACCTACGATATCACCTCGATTAATGGTGGTAAGGCACCACTCTATGGAACGGATGTTGATGGTGATGAGATCAATAGTCGTGTTTTGGGTAATGAAGAATTCCAGAACCGTATCAACGACACAATCCCGGCCTCAGAAATCAACATTGATGATTACGACGCGGTCTTCTATCCGGGAGGCTTTGGCCTTCTGTCTGATTTGGCGTCAAATGAGACGGTGGCCAGGTTAAGTGCCAGTCACTATGAAAAAGGTGGGGTCCTGGCTGCAGTTTGTCACGGACCTGCGGCGTTATTACCGATTACACTGAGTTCAGGTGAGAAGTTACTGACCACAAAATCGGTCACTGGCTTTACCCGTGAAGAAGAAATTGATTTCGGCACTATCAATGACATCCCATTCCTTCTTGAGGAATCTCTCGCTCGCAATGCAGCCCGCTACAACAAAGTTCAGCCATGGCAGGAGCTGGTGATCGAAGATGATCGTGTGATCACCGGGCAGAATCCGGCGAGTGCTCATGCAGTGGCTGTTGCGATGACCCGGTTGTTAAGTCGTTAACGAACAACTCAGGTGCATAACTGCAGGCATTGATGTTCAGGACAGTAACCTTCAGAGTGCTTGCTGGATTACGCTTAATCAAGCAGGCTATCCAGCCAGTGTCTTACGTTTGAAGCACTGATTTTACCGTCTTGGCCATTACCCGCCTCACAGTGCGATTTTTGATCGAGGTCTTCTGGCAAAAGCGCTCTTCTTCAGCTTTTGCCCCATTCATCTAATAAATATTTTAATGGAGTAAACCGTGGATACTTTAAACCAATCCCAAAGCACCAATCGACAAATCCTGCTGGCGTCCAGGCCCTCGGGGGCACCAACGGCTGAAAACTTTAAGTTAGTCAGCAGTAGCAAACCTGAGCCAGCTGAGGGCGAAGTATTGTTGCGAACGGTCTATCTGTCTCTCGACCCTTATATGCGTGGACGGATGAATGATGCCAAGTCATACGCCGATCCGGTGGCTATTAATGGGGTGATGGTTGGGGGCAGTGTTTGTCGCGTCGAGCTTTCCAGGAATGCCAATTTTGCAGTGGGTGACTGGGTGGTTGCTGGTGGCGGCTGGCAGGATTTCAGCGTGTCCAATGGTGCTGACCTGGTCAAAATTGACAGTACGCTGGTCAAGCCTTCTTATGGCCTGGGTGTGCTGGGTATGCCGGGGCTGACAGCCTATATGGGCTTACTGGATATTGGCCAGCCTGAAGCGGGTGAAACCGTAGTGGTGGCAGCTGCCACAGGTGCTGTGGGTAGCCTTGTCGGTCAGATTGCCAAAATAAAAGGATGTAAGGTGGTCGGTATTGCTGGTGGCGCTGAAAAGTGTGACTACGCAGTTAAGAAATTGGGCTTTGACGCTTGCCTTGATCATTACTCAGAAGATTTACCAGCACAGCTGGCCAATGCCTGTGCAGATGGTATTGATGTTTATTTTGAGAATGTCGGTGGGCGTGTCTTTGATGCGGTTATGCCATTGCTTAATCCTTCCGCCCGAGTTCCCTTATGTGGCCTGATTTCCCAATACAATGCCACTGCCTTACCGGAGGGGCCGGACCGCATGTCCGCACTGATGGGTACACTGTTAGTCAAGCGCGTTAAAATGCAGGGTTTCATTGTATTTGACGACTATGGCCACCGGTATCCCGAGTTTTTCGCTGCTATGCAACAGTGGCTGTCTCAGGGACAAATCCATTACAAAGAGCACCTGGTGGACGGCCTGGAAAACTCGGTTGAAGCCTTTATTGGTCTTCTTGAAGGCAAGAACTTTGGCAAGCTTGTAGTTCGTGTCGGTCCCGATAACCTGGCTTAACAGGGGTTTTCCATGATTACTGTACATCACTTGAATGCATCCCGTTCGACCCGTGTGATCTGGCTTTTGGAAGAACTGCAAATGCCATATCAGTTAGTGCATTATCAACGGGATGCGAGCACCCGTTTAGCGCCTGCCAGCCTTGGAAAAATTCACCCCCTCAATAAAGCTCCGGTGATTGAGGACGGTGACGTGGTGATGTGTGAGTCCGGTGCCGTAATGGAGTACATTCTCGATCAGGACGCCGAAAAGAGACTGCGCCCGGACGCTGGCACACCCGGCTATTACCGCTACCTCGAGTGGCTGCATTTTGCCGAAGGTTCTCTGAGCCTGCCTCTGATTGCCAATCTGCTTCTGCAGATGGAGCAAAGAGACGGTACCCGACCGCTGGACGGTTACCTTGCTAAAGAACTTGCCCTGGATTTTTCGTATATCGAATCCACCCTGGCGGATTCACCCTATTTCGCGGGCGATACCTTTAGCGCAGCGGATATTATGATGACCTTTATGCTTGAGATTGCCCAATCTCAAGGCGCGCTTGAAGGACGTACTAATACTCTGGCTTACCTTGAGCGCATTCATAAGCGAAGTGCTTATCAAAAAGCCAGGAGCTTTGGATAACTATTTTGGATAACTATTTTGGATAACTATTAAGAGTCATTAAGCTGTTCAGGCTTTGCTAAACCCAAAACCTGAACAGCTCTCTGGCGATTTTTAAATGGCCTTCTCTGTAGTGTAAGTGGAGACGGTCTTCAGCGATGGTTGATCTGAGTTCAATCTGCGAACACGCTTTCTTGCCAGCCATTCCTCTTTCCAGGTTTCCATGCCAAGGTAGCCGTTATCTAAATCCTTCTCCACGGCATATAAGTCTTTCAGGTCAGCCACCTGTTCAGCCTGCTCCTGTAAAAAATCATTAAACCGGGCCACGATCCCCGGGTACTTGATGGTGGATAAATGATACGTGCCCCGGGTATGAGGCAAGCCCGGATCAAACACCAGGGTCAGCGGTGACAATCGAACATTTTCCAGATAATGGCTGGCCACGACGATATTGAAATAGGCTCCATCGGCTTTATTCCGGATAACCTCACGAACCAACTGACGTAAGTTTTTTTTCTCAGAGACCGCGATCTGCCCGGCATTCACCTGATCAAGATAATCCCAGACAGTCCAACCGGAGACCGTCGCCAATTGATCGATCCCGGCCAACGGTTTACCCCGGTCTTCAGGCTTTCGCAGCACACCATCGACATAACGGGTCACTTGCTGGCTGTAAGTAACATTCACCCCCTCTTTAAGATGAGACGCCCAGTTTGCGTTATCCGGGTATTTCATATCCACTTCACCAGACACCAGGGCATCAAACAGCTGTTCGACCGGCATGGGACGATATTCGATACGAATGCCTGAATGCTGTTGAAATTGATCAAACAGATCGCGTGCATAGCCGGTATATTCGCCTGCCTTTGAGGTGGTGTAATGGGGATAAAAGGCGGTATCTTCGACACCAATAATCAGGGTTTCAGGGGGCTTATGCTGTTCACTTCGATTGACTTGATCTGCCTGAGGACTAAACGCGGTGATGAGCAGACAGACTGTTAAGCTTTTCTTTACTGCATCCAACATCTTCAAGGGGTCCTTATGTCATCTTTATTGTCACTAGAACTTCCGTTGATTTTTATGGTTATAAGGTCATGCCAGTGCTGTCTCGTCCTGACAATGCAATGCTTATACCAAGTTGTTAACTTGTTATAAATAATGGTTTTTCATGTCTCAGCCAGAACCGTCACGCGTATAAATGGTGCAATAATCTGATCGTTTGCACAACTTTTCATCCTTCGATTAATGACACTGAGTCAGTTTGACAACTAGGAGGCTGTCCGAGAATAGCGCCCGTAGCGAGGATGGCAGAAAATTGAGGATAAAAATTCCGTTTTGTGAGGTGAATAGCGGGGCTATTTGCCGAACAAAACGGAATTTTTAGACCAATTTGCT
>NZ_JAGHQV010000088.1:0-9881 GCF_017744175.1 Thalassotalea sp. G20_0
TCAACTTTGCGGTAAATCTGATAGCAGGGCTGATTGCTTATACCCGTCAACCCAAGAAGCCCCATATTGATATAACAGTGCTGACTGAAGGGGTTCCTATGGCTTTATGAGCGTCGAACTCACGTTATATAAACTAAATACTTGTTTGATCTATTTTAAGTGCTTTAATACGCTCTGTACTTTGTAACAAGGTGTCGTGAATGTTGAGCCTTGATTATTGCACTGGCTGTCAATCTGGAGGGACAAAAAAATTGAAGCCATTCTCATTACTCACTGAACCGTGGATTCCCGTCCAGTACGAAGGAGCCCGGCTGCGAATCACGTACCAGCAACTTTTATGTGGGGAGAAAAAAGGCGATCTTTGTCTACCCCGTGATGACCTGGAGCTGGCTTGTCTGCAATTATTGGTAGCCATAACTCAGGTATGCTTCACACCATTTAATCGAAAGGAGTTGTTGGCCCGGCTCAAAAAGCCTTTGCCTTGCGATGTATTTCTGACTGGCGTGGAGGATAAAAAGGCTTGGTTTGACCTGAATCACCCGGAAACACCCTTTATGCAAATTCGTGGAGTTAAGGCGAGCGAACCGACTCCGATGGATAAGCTGTTGGCAGGTGTGGCAGACGGTACCAATAAAACCTTTATTAATCCTCAAGGGTTAGCGGAAGGACTCTGTGGCAGTTGTACGGCGATAGCCTTGTTTAATATGGCCAATAATTGCCCCAGTATGGGTGGAGGGTTCAAGGGAAGTTTGCGCGGTAGTACACCGATTACGCAACTGATTACAGGGCCTGATCTGCGCATAACAGTGTGGCTGAATGTGCTGCATCAGGACCGTCTGAATAACTCTGTCATGCCGTGGTACAAAGATACTGCACAACAAGCTCCAAACTATGTAGATACCGTGAAAGCAGGTGAGAAAATTTGTGCAACAAATATCGGCCTTAACCGTGGTTTACTGTGGCAACCAGCACATTTTGAACTCTTGCCTGCTGAAGATACTGGTTGCTGTAGCGTCTGTAATGTCACTGCGCCATTGTATAAGGGTTTTAATAAAGCCAAGTTCAATTACACGGTAGAAGGCGTCTGGCCTCACCCACTGTCAGCCCGCTCCTTCAAGATTACCAAAGGAAAAAAAGAAGAAAAGTTTCCTTCTTTTACCACCACAGCGCCTGGCTGGACTCAACTTAGCCGTCTGGTTGTGGCCATGGAATCCAAAAAAGAAGGACAAAACCCTGCGCCTGTGCTGATACAGATCAGGGATGACAATTTGATCAGGCAGAAGTATTTACAATTTATTATCGGCGGTTATAGAAACAAGCAGGCAACTGTGCTGGAGCGTCGCCATGATTTTTTTAGTCTGGCGGATGGCTGGGCTGAACATGGGGAGGTGATCCATCACATTATAGAGACAGGTCTGGGGTATAAAACGGCTCTGCGCAGGGCTCTCTATCTCTTTGCAGAAGGTATTAAGGATAAAAACAGAGAAATCAAAGGTGCTGGAGTCAATCTCTGTCAGTCTGGGGATGACCTCTATTTCCAGCAAACCGAACAGTGGATTCGGGACATATTTGCTGATATCGATTTCAGTGAGCCACTACCTGCTATGGATCGCCTGCGCTTTCAACTAAAGCAAACCATACAGGCACTTTTTGATCAGCTCACACAACCCTACCGGCAGGAACCCAAAATGCTCAAAGCACTGGCATTGGCTCGGCGCAGCCTGAATAAATCGCTCGCTGGCCTTCAGCCTGTGGTTGCAGAGGAGAATTAAATGCAATCTTCTAATGAAAAATCTCAGGATTTCATCCGGCTGTGGAATCGCTATGATGATTTGGGTACTGGCTTCAAAGCCGAGTTGCGCAGGGTTGCAGCACCCGATGACCTTATTGAAATCCCCGCCTTTTATCGTTTAACACGAGGTTATGGCAGTCACAAGAATATCCGGAGATTGGTTTACTGTTTGCCACACCTGAAGCATCGGGACGGTGGCGATTCATTGGGTAAAGCTCTGGCTGAGGCTGGTGTCAGGGAAAAACGCCTGTTCATGGTGATTCGCTCACAGGAACCGAATGATCTGATTCAGTTGCGGCGTTTATTGCAACAGGTGAACCCAATAGTCGACTTTTCTCAAACAGCCTGGCTGCTATTGCGCTGGGATAAGCCGGAACAAAAGCAAAAATTGCTGGAAAATTTCTTTCTGCATCAGAAAGAGTCGCACTGAACCATTTTTTTCACAACATTTAAAAGGGCAGTCTTATGAATAAGAATTTTATAAACTTTCATATCCTGATTTCTCACAGCCCATCCTGCCTTAACCGGGATGACATGAATATGCAGAAGTCGGCTATTTTCGGTGGTAAACGCCGTGTGCGCGTTTCTAGCCAGAGTCTTAAGCGTGCAATGCGCACCAGTGAGTATTATCAGGAGCATTTTCCTGAAGTATCAATTCGTACCAGGCAACTGGAGTTATTGGCGAAAAAATTAACTCAGTTGGCCCCTAAAATTGATGAAAAATGGATTGCTAAGAGTGTAGAGCTTTTTTCCAGTAAAGTGATAGATGACTCAGATGATGATATGGAATCGGACGAGGAAATAACACAAAAGAAAACAGCAGTAGCTCCTTGGTCTATCTCAGAGTTTAAAATATTTTGTGAGCTTGTTCAGGAAATCTATGAGTCTGATTTAAATGAAAAGGATCATGCGTCACTGGTAAAAGCCATAGAGAAAGAGGGTAAACGAAAGGCAACGGCAAAGAAACCGAGATTATCTGATGATCAAGTTAAAGATATTATCTTGGCAAAAATAGTAAAACGAGAGCTAAAAGAGCGCACTGAAATAATGGTAAAAGCTTGTGGACGTGCAACAGATATTGCGTTGTCGGGGCGAATGGCAACATCGGGTTTAATGACCAATGTTGATGGTGCCCTTGCAGTGGCCCATTCCATCACCACCCACGCTGTTGATGCCGATATCGACTGGTTCACTGCTGTGGATGATTTGCAGGAAATGGGATCGGGCCATCTGGATACTCAGGAATTTTCTTCTGGCGTTTTTTACCGTTATGCCAGCCTGAACCTTCAGCAGTTACAAAAAAATCTGGGTGATGCTCCCCGTGAACAGGCGCTGGAAATCGCTGCACATGTATTACATATGCTTGCCACCGAAGTGCCTTCTGCCAAACAACAAAGTTTTGCTGCCCATAACCTGGCTGATCTGGCACTGGTTAGCTTTTCTGACCAGCCACTGTCCCTGGCTAATGCCTTTGAAAGCCCTGTGAAGGAAACCGGCAATGGCTTTCGCAGTCCTTCAATAAAGGAACTTCATGACCATTGGCAAAAACTGTCAGTAGGGTTTGGTCTGGATGATTGCTGTGCCGAATGGGTGCTTGAGGATGTTGAACTACCTCAAGGTATTAATGCTGTTGAGTCCTTACCTGCACTGAAACAGTGGGTTCAAAACAATGGTGAGGGTTGATAATGCGACAGCATTTGATTCTGAAACTGGAAGGTCCCTTGCAAAGCTGGGGTAAACACAGCTTTGAAGGGTTACGACCATCGGAGGCTTTTCCGGGGCGCAGTGCCTTGTTGGGGCTTCTGGGAGCCTGTCTTGGTATTGACCGTGCGGACTGTGAAAGGCAACGTCAACTGGCGACAAGTGTCGGCTTTGCAGTACGTGTTGATCAGGGCAAACACGGGCCGATAAAAATGACGGACTACCACACCGTGAAGGATGCACGGGTGGATTATCAGGGCCTGAAAAGCCATGAGACCATTCAGACCTGGCGCGAGTACTGGCAAGATGCCAAATACACTATTGCCATCTGGAATTTCGCAGAAGCCAGTATCTCTCTGCATCAATTACAGCAGGCTATATGCAAACCTGTTTTTACTCCGGTACTGGGCCGACGCAGCTGTCCGCTGGTTCGTCCCTTGTTTGAAGATATGATTGAAGCCGAAGATGCGCTGGCCGCACTGATAAAAATTAAACCTGTAGCAGGTACGGTCTACAACGAAGAAGCATCAGGCAACCACCAACTGCAGCTCAGGGATATACCCATCCCTGAACAACCAAGACAGTTTGCTAACAGGAGAGTCCATGTGCAGGTGCTGACAACAGAGGAGGGATGTGATGTATCTGGCTAAAGTGCATATTGCTCCTGCAAAGAGTAAAAATGCTTACGAATTGCACCGGGCTTTATGGCAATTATTTCCTGATCGACCGGATGATAACCGCTCCTTTCTGTTTCGTGTAGAAAGCCTGAGTCGTGCGTTTGGTGCTCAGGTATTAATGCAGTCACACCTAAAACCGACTGGAAGTGGTGAGCACGTTCGTTGCCTGGCAGCCAAAGCTATTAATTATCAATTTCAGGAAGGTCAGCAACTGCGATTCCGACTACGGTGTAATCCGGTCAAGGCGATTAAGGATGAGCGTAAAGGTACGGTAACTCGTAACGGTAGAACGCATATCCGTTCTGTTAAAGTACCTTTAATCAGGGAAGAAGAGCAGCAGCAATGGCTGGACAGTAAACTCAGGCAAGCAGGAGCCCGTTTACAGGCAGTGAATATAGTGCAAGAAAATCCACTTTACTTCCGTAAGGCAAGGGAGAAACGCAGTGGCAAGGTGCAGCCGGTGTTGTTTGAGGGGGTATTGCTGGTGAATGATCCGGCTGCATTCCAGATAGTTGTAGCTGAAGGTATAGGGCCAGCCAAATCCTTTGGCATGGGGCTGTTAAGTCTGGCTACTGGTTAAGCCTGAAATATAACAATGACAAGGAGGTTGGATGTCGTTTATCCCACTAAAACCCATCCCGATCAAAGACCGGGTGTCAATGGTGTTTGTCAGTAAAGGTCGTATTGATGTTCGGGATTGGGCCTTCGTTGTGGTTGATGAAGTCAAAGGTGACAGAAAGCATATTCCTGTGGGGTCTGTCGTCTGTATTATGCTCGAACCGGGTACACGGGTATCCCATGCTGCCGTCAAACTGGCGGCAACGACCGGGACACTATTGATTTGGACTGGAGAATCCGGTGTTCGGCTATACTCTGCCGGTCAGCCGGGTGGTGCAAGGTCAGACAAGTTGCTTTATCAGGCAAAACTGGCTCTGGATGAAGAACTGAGACTGAAAGTCGTTCGCAAGATGTTCGAATTTCGTTTTGGTGAGCCAGCCCCTTCCCGTCGCTCAGTTGATCAGCTGCGAGGCCTCGAAGGTGCCAGGGTCAGAAAAACGTATCAGTTGATGGCAAAACAATACGGTGTGCAATGGAAGGGGCGAAGTTATGACCCTAAGGACTGGGAGTCAGGAGACACCATCAACCAATGTTTAAGTGCCGCCACAGCCTGTCTCTACGGTGTTACTGAGGCAGCGGTGTTGGCGGCGGGATATGCGCCTGCTATCGGTTTTATTCATTCCGGTAAACCCAAAGCGTTTGTGTATGACATTGCGGATCTGTTCAAATTCGAAACGGTAGTACCGGTGGCGTTTCAGATTGCAGCCAAGGGTACCCATAGTCCGGACAGGGATGTACGTATTGCCTGTCGTGACAGTTTTCGTAAAACACGGCTACTGAAAAAAATCATTCCCACCATTGAAGAGATTCTGGCAGCGGGAGAAATTACGCCACCTCCGCCACCGGAAGATGCACAACCACCGGCGATTCCTGAGCCTGTTTCGTTAGGTGATACAGGTCACAGGAGCAGCTGAAATGAGTATGCTGGTTGTGGTGACTGAAAATGTACCGCCAAGATTAAGGGGGAGACTGGCGGTCTGGCTGCTGGAGATTCGGGCCGGTGTGTACGTTGGAGATGTGTCCATAAGAATCAGGGAAATGATTTGGGAGCAGATAAATGCCCTTGCTGAGGATGGCAATGTGGCTATGGCCTGGGCAACCAACACGGAATCCGGATTTGATTTTCAAACCTACGGCACAAACAGGAGAATACCAATCGAAGAAGATGGTTTAAGGCTGGTTCTTTTTCAATCGGAAGAGTAATCAATCTGTTCTTTAACAATGGAATATTTACAGCGAATTTTTGATGAATTTGCTGGTGGAAATTTTGGGTCTTGCAACCTTTTGATTTATTGGTGTATTTTTTTAGAGTGTTCCCTGCGCCTGCAGGGATGAACCGGTAACAGAGTGAGGGCAACGGCGGCTGTGATCGTGTTCCCTGCGCCTGCAGGGATGAACCGAGATAGAAAATAAAAGTCGTTTTTCTGATGCCGTGTTCCCTGCGCCTGCAGGGATGAACCGGCCGCGTTATCTTGTGGGATGCCTCAGGAGATGTGTTCCCTGCGCCTGCAGGGATGAACCGGCCGAACACTCTTGTGAGGATGTGTTTGGGTTGTGTTCCCTGCGCCTGCAGGGATGAACCGGTTACGATCAACAGTCAGTTTGGTGCCGGGGAGTGTTCCCTGCGCCTGCAGGGATGAACCGTCTTTGGTTCTGACAATTTCCGGGGCGTCTTTGTGTTCCCTGCGCCTGCAGGGATGAACCGGAAGCGCTCCCGGTTGTCTGGTGTGGTTCGGTGTGTTCCCTGCGCCTGCAGGGATGAACCGCGAGACACCGGGATCAGTCTCCCCATCAGGCTGTGTTCCCTGCGCCTGCAGGGATGAACCGTTTCTGAATCTGGATTCTTTTCTAAAACAACAGTGTTCCCTGCGCCTGCAGGGATGAACCGCATTGAGTATCTGTAACGAGCAACTTGAGGCAGTGTTCCCTGCGCCTGCAGGGATGAACCGCAGGAGAGCGTTGATGCGGCGGGCTAATTGGTGTGTTCCCTGCGCCTGCAGGGATGAACCGGCTGACCAGAAAAAAACCGATGTTAAGTAAGCGTGTTCCCTGCGCCTGCAGGGATGAACCGTCACAGGTATGCACTCGTGCGGAAACAACCTGGTGTTCCCTGCGCCTGCAGGGATGAACCGGAGTCTGAACGTGGCTAGGTCGTGGCGTAAACGTGTTCCCTGCGCCTGCAGGGATGAACCGCAGGGGAGGAGCTGGAGCCATTACTGCCAGACGTGTTCCCTGCGCCTGCAGGGATGAACCGTTTGATCGTTTCTAATAAACTGCCGGTAATTCGTGTTCCCTGCGCCTGCAGGGATGAACCGTTATGTTAATGATTGGGGTGATCGCCTGTCTCGTGTTCCCTGCGCCTGCAGGGATGAACCGTAACCCATACAACACAAACAAATAACAGTAGGGTGTTCCCTGCGCCTGCAGGGATGAACCGCCTGTTGGAGGCGGAGAGGGCGGCACTGTCGTGTGTTCCCTGCGCCTGCAGGGATGAACCGGATTTTGATAAACATGGATTTTCTTCTTCTGAGTGTTCCCTGCGCCTGCAGGGATGAACCGTTATGTCAAACGGAGATAATCGGTGTGGTTGTGTGTTCCCTGCGCCTGCAGGGATGAACCGGCGATATGTCCCACCCTTCCAGGGGGCTTTATGTGTTCCCTGCGCCTGCAGGGATGAACCGGAGCTTCAGCAGCAGGCCGAGCAGCGGCAGGCGTGTTCCCTGCGCCTGCAGGGATGAACCGCCTCGATTGAGCTTTGATTCCAGCCGTAATACGTGTTCCCTGCGCCTGCAGGGATGAACCGCGTGGCCGCTGCCCGTCTTATGATGAATTGCAGTGTTCCCTGCGCCTGCAGGGATGAACCGAACTGAAAACCAGCGTTCTCGCAGTCGTACTGGTGTTCCCTGCGCCTGCAGGGATGAACCGCTACCTGGCTAGATCGTGGCCCTTAGATCGCCGTGTTCCCTGCGCCTGCAGGGATGAACCGCCTTACGTCGGACGTTATGATGCTGTTGATTTGTGTTCCCTGCGCCTGCAGGGATGAACCGATGCGTTGATTGTCTGGGATGAAATACAAGACGTGTTCCCTGCGCCTGCAGGGATGAACCGGACTTTGGATTCAGCTGAACCACTGACCCGGTGTGTTCCCTGCGCCTGCAGGGATGAACCGGATACTACCTGGCTGTTTTACTCTTTGTGGCTGTGTTCCCTGCGCCTGCAGGGATGAACCGATATCTGGCTGAAACGGGCAGGGCGGGAGTATGTGTTCCCTGCGCCTGCAGGGATGAACCGCGATTCGGGGGGCTGTTGAAATGAAATCGCTGGTGTTCCCTGCGCCTGCAGGGATGAACCGCGTATTCGTGACGCCGGGGAGATTAACCTGATGTGTTCCCTGCGCCTGCAGGGATGAACCGCGGCGGCGCGGGCTCAGGATGCTAAGTGGTGGGTGTTCCCTGCGCCTGCAGGGATGAACCGCCCTTGCTCCAGTAACCCTCTAAAGTTGCTGAGTGTTCCCTGCGCCTGCAGGGATGAACCGCTCTCCGTTTTTTATGCGGACACCCGTATGGAGTGTTCCCTGCGCCTGCAGGGATGAACCGTGCGGCCATCCATACAGCACTACCTTCTTTCGCGTGTTCCCTGCGCCTGCAGGGATGAACCGAAAATCACGACTTCCTGACCACAACCATTAATGTGTTCCCTGCGCCTGCAGGGATGAACCGGTCCCCAAGTTCTTTAATGTCTTTGCTGTACTGTGTTCCCTGCGCCTGCAGGGATGAACCGCTGAACCCTGAGCCGGTAGTCCTGATCGGCTTGTGTTCCCTGCGCCTGCAGGGATGAACCGTTTTCATTATTACCACCTTTTTTGTGAGTGGTGTGTTCCCTGCGCCTGCAGGGATGAACCGTTTGCGCCTTACCAAATTCTGGCACACCGGTTGTGTTCCCTGCGCCTGCAGGGATGAACCGCATATCTCTCTGGATCTGGCGGCGGTTTGAGGGTGTTCCCTGCGCCTGCAGGGATGAACCGGTTTTCACATGATCGCTGCGGATGTGATTGCTGTGTTCCCTGCGCCTGCAGGGATGAACCAGTAGCAGATCGCTCAGGCCTTGGGGAGACGCAAGTGTTCCCTGCGCCTGCAGGGATGAACCGAAAAACCCAGATTACTCTTGGCTTAACGACATGTGTTCCCTGCGCCTGCAGGGATGAACCGCCATACCTTCTTCAGATGCCGTTACAGACTGTGTGTTCCCTGCGCCTGCAGGGATGAACCGTCGTCAGACAGAGAAACTGTTATATCTTGTTCGTGTTCCCTGCGCCTGCAGGGATGAACCGCTGAACGGCCTGACTCACAGCGATCTATGCAGGTGTTCCCTGCGCCTGCAGGGATGAACCGCCTATGAATTGACCGAGGCGGGATTCCTTGCCGTGTTCCCTGCGCCTGCAGGGATGAACCGCCGAGGGATTCACCTACTACGCCACGGACACCGTGTTCCCTGCGCCTGCAGGGATGAACCGGGCGGAGGCGCGTCGCTATGCTTCTTAAAATGGTGTTCCCTGCGCCTGCAGGGATGAACCGCCACCATTGGCATTATCGTCCATCTGCCGGGCGTGTTCCCTGCGCCTGCAGGGATGAACCGTTAAACCACGCCTGCCCCTGCTGGATATTGGCGTGTTCCCTGCGCCTGCAGGGATGAACCGAGTTAGAAGTCGATCCCGGTTAGCCGGTGTTGGTGTTCCCTGCGCCTGCAGGGATGAACCGCCAGAAGTGGAAAAGATACGGTTGCAGACCGGGTGTTCCCTGCGCCTGCAGGGATGAACCGGCCAATAGGGTTAGTCCCTTGAGGCATCGAGCGTGTTCCCTGCGCCTGCAGGGATGAACCGTTGCTTGAAATGAGAACGGCTCGCCTGGTCATGCAGCAATTCCCGATGAATCACTAAGCCCTACAGCCGCAACAGTCTCAGAGGTGCAATAAAAACAGAGCCCGCGCAATTTATCGACTAAAATAATCTCTTATAAAACCAGTGTCGTTGGGTGGATTATGTGTACAGCCATTCAGAAACAAGTCAGGCAACTTAGTGCCACGTACTTGATAAA
>NZ_JAGHQV010000089.1:0-9646 GCF_017744175.1 Thalassotalea sp. G20_0
GGGAGGATCCCATTGTCTGACTGTGGCATGCCTGTATCGCCCACGCCTTGAAGAAGCGGCATGGTCATTCGGTTGGTTGTAAGCATTATCTGATCTTGCGTATTGACCACTGATACCTGCAGAGCTTCTGTCCATAATTATATTTCATTAATTCATGAAAGTATAAAAAGCAGACTGCTGTTCTGTTCAGAAGTTCATTTTACTGAAATGCCTGTAAAACCAAGCCGTTATTTTCAAATCATTTTGGGCAACAGGTATTCAACGCTGGCGTTCCATCCCCGGAATGTGAACACAGTTCTTGAGTCATGATGAAAGGGAAGAGGTTATTGGCTTTTTTTTTCTCTTCCTTTTTCTTTTTGTTGGTTTGCCTGTTTGCTTTTCTAAATGTTCTTCAGCGGTTAAGTAACAGTAATCTGAGGATTGACACCCTTTATCGACGGTAACGTTTGCCTCATCTGCCCACCCGATTTTATATGATACAGAGCCATGGCCCTGAGGTGGGATGTCCACCCTGGTCTTTATTTGATCAATACATCGTTTTATTGAATCCTGGTTCCAAAGCGTGTTAGTGGGGATTTCAATGACCTCAAATCCCGCTTTTTGCAGCAGTGCGATTTTCAGCAGAGTCGAACCATTCCTGGTTTTGAAATCACCCCACACGTAATGAGAGGGTCCCTGAATTTCAATAATAATATTATGGTCTGGCAGTAGCAGATCAACCGGAGGTAATGAGTTCAGACTCCTTTCTGCTTCAATCTTTAAAGTGGGAATAGATAATTGCAGTTGATCGCGGAAGTCGGTTTGAGGTTTTGAAATGCTGGTCTGGTAATGGGGGACGATGGGACACGCCCTGCCAAGCCAGCTTGTGGCCATGGCAATGATGGATTGTTCATCGCCATTGTTTGAGGTTGCATTTTCCAGGCGAGTAAACAGGGCATCCATGTGTTTTTCAAGCAAGCTGTTTTTATCGGCATTGGCATTTGAAGAGAGCCTGGCACAGCATACCAATACTCCCCAGAGAGACATCGATATATCTTGCTGAGATAACTGAGGGCATTGACTGATTTGGTAGAGAAGAAGTTCAGACGTGGATTTAACCACGTTCAGCTCAACGAGCTCACCCAGTTTCGCCATGGCCCACAGCAGGCTGGCGATATCCCGGGCATTGAGTTGGTCTTTCTTTGCGTTCACGTGGGGCAACAGCGCGGCCACGACCTCTTTGAGACCTGGTGTCTGCTCCTGCCCGTTGTCCACCAGTTTTGCCATGGCCCACAGAAGGTTGGCGTTACCTTGGGCATTAAATTGGTCTTTCTGTGCGTTCACGTGGGGCAACAGCGCGGCCACAGACTCTTTGAGCCCTGGTGTCCACTGCTGCCCGTTGTCTACCAGTTTCGCTATGGCCCACAGGAGGTTGGCGGTATGCTGAGGAATAAATTGGTCTTTGTGTGCGTTCACATGGGGCAACAGTGCGGTCATGGTCTCTGTGAACCCTGGTGTTCGCTCCAGCCCGAAGTCCACCAGTTTTGCCATGGCCCACAGCAGGTTGCTGATTTCCCGTGATCTAAAGTTAGCTTTCTGTGTTTTCACGCAGGGCAACAGGGCGGCCACAGCCTCGTTGAGCGCTGGTGTCTGCTCCTGCCCGTTGTCTACCAGTTTCGCCATGGCCCACAGCAGGTTGGCGATTCCCCGGGCATCAATTTCCCATGCTGTCGCTTTTCGGTTGCACTTGAATATTATTGCATCC
This sequence comes from Thalassotalea sp. G20_0, assembly GCF_017744175.1. NCBI lineage: Bacteria > Pseudomonadati > Pseudomonadota > Gammaproteobacteria > Alteromonadales > Colwelliaceae > Thalassotalea > Thalassotalea sp. G20_0. The sequence continues at coordinate 1,745 of NZ_JAGHQV010000089.1, forward strand.
AGCAGTGTCGACAACAGGGCAGCTTGTGCACGCTTAACACGCTGATCCACAGGTTTATGGAGGGTAAAAACACCTGCTGAAGTCAATGAGTGCAGTGTTGTCGTCAGGCTTAGCCAATTCCAGCTTCGCGTTGCGGTGAAATTTTGCAGCAAACGCATCAGCTGGCTTTGTTCCGCTCGATTTAACGGTCTTTTAGAAGCTGACGTGTATTTTTTAATTGAACTGGCATATAGGCCGTGATCTCTCCCATCATAGCGATGACCGAAACGATACGATTTACTGACCAGACCATCCATTATTTCCTGTTGGGTGAGCGCATTAAAATCGTGAGCATGATTTACTGAACGGCGCAGTAAATATTGAGCAGGGCGTGGAGCAGAAGAATGGTAAACTTCATTACGCCCCGGGGCTGTGCGGGGAGGAGGTTCCATTGTCTGACTGTGGCATGCCTGTATCGCCCACGCCTTGAAGAAGCGGCATGGTTATTCGGTTGGTTGTAAGCATTACCTGATCTTGCGCATTGACCACTGATCCCGGCAGAGCTTCTATTCATAATTATATTTCATTAATTCATGAAAATATAAAAAGAAGACTGCTGTGCGGTTCAGAAGTTCATTTTGCTGAGAGGTTTACCCTGGTTTTTATTTGATCAATACATAATGTCATTGAATCCTGGTTACCAAGATGGTTAACCGGGATTTCAATGACCTCAAATCCTGCTTTTTGCAACAGTGCGATTTTCAGCAGAGTTGACCCATTCCTGGCTTTGCAATCACCATCCACGTAATGAAAGGGGCCCTGAACCTCAATCACAATGTTGTGATCTGGCAGTAGCAGGTCAACCGGAGGTAAAAAGTTCAGACTCTTTTCTTCTTCAATCTGCAAAGTGGGAAGGCATAATTGGAGTTGCTCACGGAAGAAGGTTTGAGGTTTTGAAATGACGGTCTGATAACGGGGGAAGAACGGACAAGGTACCCCAAGCCAACTTGCCGCCATGGCAATGATGGATTGATCTTCTTCATTGTCCGGGAAGTCTGTTTTCAGCCGGGTAAACAGTTCATCCATATGCCTTTCAAACTCATTATTTTTATTGCCATTGGAGACCAGAGACAGCCTGGCACAGCATACCATTACTCCCCAGAGAGACATCAATATCGCTTGCCTGGAGACCTGGGGGTTGCCACTGATTCGGTAGACGAGGGATTTGAACGTCGATATCACCACGTTCAGCTCAACGAGTTCACCCAGCTTCGCCATGGCCCACAACAGGTTGGCGATATGCTGAGAAGTAAATTGATCTTTCAGTGCGTTCACGAGGGGTAACAGCGCGCCCACGGTTTCATTGAACTCTGGCGTCTGCCCCTGTCCTTTGTCCATCAGTTTCGCCATGGCCCACAGCAGGTTGGCGATATGCTGAGGAATAAATTGGTCTTTCTGTGTGTTCACGTGGGGTAACAGTGCCGCCACGGCTTCGTTGAGCTCCGGCGTCTGTTCCTGCCCGTTGTCCACCAGTTTCGCCATGGCCCACAGCAGATTGGCGACACCCTGTGGTTCAAAGTTAGCTTTCTGTGGGCTCACATGGGACAGCAGGGCGGCCACAGCCTCTTTGAGCCCCGGTATCCACTTCAGCCCGTTGTCCACCAGTTTCGCCATGGCCCACAGCAGGTTGGTGATATGCTGGGGAATAAATTGGTTTTTCTTTGCGTTCACGAGGGGCAACAGCACGGCCTCGGCCCCTTTAAGTTCTGGTGTCTGCTTGTGCCCGTTGTCCACCAGTTTCGCCATGGCCCACAGCAGGTTGGTGACACCCTGGGCACCAATATAGCTGGTTTCAGCTTTTTGGTTGCACTTGAATATTATTGCCTCAAGTAGCGTTGACAATAAGGCAACTTGAGTACGCTTAACACGCTCATCTCTATGGGGTTATGAGGGGTAAACACACCCGCTGAAGTAAATGAGTGCAGTGTTGTCGTCAGGTTTCGCCAATTCCAGCCTGGCGTTGCTGTGAAATTTTGCAGCAAACGCATCAGCTGGCTTTGTTCCGCTCGATTTAACGGTCTTTTAGCCGCTGATGTGTATTTTTTAATTGAACTGGCATATCGGCCGTGCTCTCTCCCATCATAGCGATGACCGAAACGGCCCGATTTACTCACCAGTCCATCCATTACTTCCTGTTTAATGAGGGCATTGAAATCTTGAGTAGAGTTCACTGAGCGGAACATTAGATTTTGAGAAGAGCATGCGTCAGAAGAGTGGTAAAATTCGTTGCACCCCGGGGTAGTGCGGAGGGGATTATCCCACTGTTCGACTATGCCATGTCTATATTGCACACGCCTTGAAGAAGCGGCATGGTCATCCGGTCGGTTGTAACCATTATTTGATCTTGTGTATTGACCACTGATACCAGCAGAGTTTCTATGCATTTATATTTCTTTAATTCATGAAATATAAAAAGCAGACTGCTGTTTTGTTCAAAAGTTCATTTTGCTGATAATGTCTATAAACGTAAACGGTTGGGGAGTAACCGTGATCCGAGGGTTGCCTGCCTTTATCAGCAGTAACCTATGCCTCATCTGCCCACCTTCTTTTAAGTTATACAGAGCCATGACCCTGTGGCGGGATGCCTACCCTTACCTTTATCTGATGAATACATCGTTTCATTGAATCCCGCTTCCAAAGCATGATAACCGGGATTTCAATGACCTCAAATCCTGCTTTTTGCCACAGTGCGATTTTCAGCAAAGTCGAACCCTTCCTGGTTTTGAAATCACCACCCACGTAATGAGACGGTCCCTGAACTTCAATCACCATGTTGTGATCTGGCAGGAGCAGGTCAACCGGAGGTAATGAATTCAGACTCTTTTCTTCTAAAATCCGCAAAGATGGAATGCATGATTGGAGTTGATTGCGAAAGTCGGATTGACGTTTTGAAACGTTTGCATGGTAATGGGGGGCGAACGGACACGGTCTCCCAAGCCAACTTGCGACCGTGGCAATGGTGCGTTGACCCTCTTCATTGTCCGGGGATTTATTTTCCAAGCGAATAAACAGGTCATCCATGTGCTTTTCAAGCCCGTTATTGTTATTGGAGTCCAGAGATAATCTGGCACAGCAAACCATGACTCCCCAGAGAGACATCAATATGTCTTGCTGTGAGAGCTTGGGGTTTTCACTGATTCGGTAAACAAGCGATTCGAACATAGAGGTCACCAGGTTCAGCTCAACGAACTCACCCAGTTTCGCCGTGGCCCAAAGCAGATTGGCGATTTCCTTTGGTTTAAAGTTAGCCTTCTGTATGTTCACTTGGCGCAATAGCGCGGCCACGGCCTCGTTGAGTCTTGATGTCGACTCCCCGTTGTCCACCAGTTTCGCCATGGCCCACAGAAGGCTGGCGATATGCTGAGGAATAAATCGGTTTTGCTGTACGTTCACGAGGGGCAACAGTGCGGTCACGGCCTCATTGAGCCCTGGTGTCTGCTCCTGCCCGTTGTCCACCAGTTTCGCCATGGCCCACAGCAGGTTGGCGATATTCTGAGGATTAAATTGGTCTTTCTGTACGTTTACGTGGGGTAACAGCGCGGCCAGGGCCTCATTGAACTCTGGCGTCCGTTCCTGCCCGTTGTCGAGCAGTTTTGCCATGGCCCACAGTAAGTTGGCGATACCCTGTGGTGCAAAGTCAGCTTTCTGTGTGTTTACGTGGGCTAACAGCGCGGCCACGGCCTCATTGAACTCTGGCGTCCGTTCCTGCCCGTTGTCCACTCCTTTTGCCATGGCCCACAGCAGGTTGGCGATATGCTGAGGAATAAATTGATCTTTCTGTGCACTCACGTGGGGTAACAGCGCGGCCACGGCTTCGTTGAGTTCTGGTGTCCGCTCCTGCCCATTGTCCACCAGTTTCGCCATGGCCCACAGCAGGTTGGCGATATGCTGAGGGATAAATTGATCTTTCTGTGCACTCACGTGGGGTAACAGCGCGGCCACGGCTTCGTTGAGTTCTGGTGTCCGCTCCTGCCCATTGTCCACCAGTTTCGCTATGGCCCACAGTAGGTTGGCGATTTCCTGTGGTTTAAAGTGCGCTTTCTGTGCGTTCACGTGGGGCAATAGGCTGGCCACGGCCTCGTTAAACTCTGGTGTTCGCTCCGGTCCGTTGTCCACCAGTTTCGCCATGGCCCACAGCAGGTTGGCGACACCCTGGGCATCAATATAGCTGGCTTGAGCTTTTTGGTTGCACTTGAATATTATTGCCTCAAGTAGCGTTGACAATAAGGCAACTTGAGTATGCTTAACACGCTTATCTATTGGGTTATGGGGGGTAAAAACACCCGCCGAAGTAAATGAGTGCAGTGTTGTCGTCAGGCTTCGCCAATTCCAGCTCCGTGTTGCTGTGAAATTTTTCAGCAAACGCACCAGCTGGCTTTGTTCCACTCGATTTAACGGTCTTTTAGCTGCTGATGTGTATTTTTTAATTGAACTGGCATATAGACCGTGATTTCTCCCATCATAGCGATGGCCGAAATGTTCCGATTTACTCACCAGACCATCCATTATCTCTTGTTTTATGAGAGCATTAAAATCTCGAGCATTGTTTATTGAACGGTACAGTAGATATTGAGAAGAGCGTGCAGCAGAAGTACAGTAATTTTCATTACGCTCCGGGGCTGTGCGGGGGGGATGACCCCACTGCCTGACTGTGGCATGTCTATATCGTCCAGGCCTTGAGGAAGAGGCATGGTCATTCGGTCGGTTGTAACCATTATTTGATCTTGTGTATTGACCACTGATACCAGCAGAACTTCTATCCATAATTATATTTCATTAATTCATGAAAATATAAAAAGCAGACTGCTGTTTTGTTCAAAAGTTCATTTTGCTGAAATGGCTAACTGGCTATTTGTTTTCTTCCTCTTTGCGGGTTTGACGGTTTGCTCCTCTGAATGTTCTTCCACAGTCAAGTAATCGTGATCTGAGGGTTGCCTGCCATTATCAGCAGTAACCTATGCCTCGTCTGCCCATTAAGTTATACAGAGCCATGACCCTGTGGCGGGATGCCTATCCTGACCTTTATCTGATGAATACATCGTTTCATTGAATCCCGCTTCCAAAGCATGATAACCGGGATTTCAATGACCTCAAATCCTGCTTTTTGCAACAGTGCGATTTTCAACAGAGCCGAACCCTTCCTGGTTTTGAAATCACCACCCACGTAATGAGACGGTCCCTGAATTTCAATCACCATGTTGTGATCTGGCAGTAGCAGGTCAACCGGAGGTAATGAATTCAGACTCTTTTCTTGTTCAATCCGCAAAGATGGAATGCATGATTGGAGTTGATTGCAGAATTCGGATTGACGTTTTGAAACGATTGCACGGTAATGGGGGACGAACGGACATGGCCTCCCAAGCCAACTTGCGGCCATGGCAATGGTGTATTGATCCTCTACACTGACCGGGGAGGTATTTTCCAGGCGAATAAACAGGTCATCCATGTGCTTTTCCAGCACGTGACCTTTACTGGTATTTGGCACCAGAGATAACCTGGCACAGCATACCATTACTGCCCAAAGGGACATCAATATCGCTTGCTGAGAAAACTGAGGGTTGCCACTGATTCGGTCGACCAGCGATTTAAACGTGGAGGTTAGCATGTTCAGCTCAATGAGTTCGCCCATACTCGCCATGGCCCACAGCAGGTTGGCGATATCCTGGGCATTACATTGGTTTTTCTGTGCCTTCACGAGAGGCAACAGCGCCGTCAAGGCCTCATTGAACTCTGGTGTCTGCTCCTGCCCGTGATGCACCAGTTTCGCCATGGCCCACAGCAGGTTGGCGATCTCCTGTGGTCTTAAGTTAGCTTTCTGTGCGTTCACGTGAGGCAACAGTGCGGCCACGGCCTCTTTGAGTCCTGGTGTCTGCTCGTGCATTTTGTCCGCCAGTTTCGCCATGGCCCACAGCAGGTTGGCGATATGCTGAGGAAAATATTGGTCTTTCTGTGCGTTCGCGTGGGGCAACAGCGCAGCCACCGCCTCTTTGAACTCTGGTGTCCACGTCTGTCCGTTGTCGACGAGTTTTGCCATGGCCCACAGCAGGTTGGCGATTTCCTGTGTGTTAAAGTTAGCTATCTCTGTGTTCACGTGGGGTAGCAGAGCGACTATAGCCTCGTTGTACTCTGGTGTCCGCTCTTGCCCGCTGCCTACCAGTTTCGCTATGGCCCAAAGCAGGTTGGCGATATTCTGGAAATTAAATTGGTCTTTCTGTACGTTCACCCGGGGCAGCAGCGCGGCCACGGCCTCTTCAAGCCCTGGTGCCCGCTCCAGCCCGCTGCTCACCAGTTTCGCCATGGCCCACAGCAGGTTGGCGATTTCCTTTGGTTTAAAGTGAGCTTTCTGTGCGTTCACCTGGGGCAACAACGCGGCCACGGCCTCTTTGAGCTTTGGTGTCTGATCCTGCCCGTTGTCCAGCAGTTTCGTCATGGCCCACAGCAGGTTGGTGATTTCCTGTGGTTTAAAGTGAGTTTTCTGTGCGTTCACGTGGGGCAACAGCGCGGCCACGGCCTCGTTGAGCTCTGGTGTCCGCTCCTGTCCGTTGACCACCAGTTTTGCCATGGCCCACAGCAGGTTGGCGATTTCCTGTGGTTTAAAGTGAGCTTTCTGTGCGTTCACGTGGGGCAATAGCGCGACCACGGCCTCGTTGAGCTCTGGTGTCTGCTCCTGCCCGTTGTTCACCAGTTTCGCCATGGCCCACAGCAGGTTGGCAATTTCCTGGGCATTAAATTGGTCTTGCTGTGCGTTCATGTGGGGCAACAGTGCGGCCACAGCTTCGTTGAGTCCTGGTTTTCGCTCCTGCCCGCTGTCTATCAGTTTCGCCATGGCCCACAGCAGGTTGGCGACACCCTGGGCACCAATATAGCTGGCTTGAGCTTTTTGGTTGCACTTGAATATGATTGCCCCAAGTAGCGTTGACATTAGGGCAACTTGAGTATGCTTAACACGCTCATCTATGGGGTTATGGAGGGTAAACACACCCGCCGAAGTAAATGAGTGCAGTGTTGTCGTCAGGCTCCGCCAATTCCAGCCTGGCGTTGCTGTGAAATTTTGCAGCAAACGCATCAGCTGGCTTTGTTCCGCTCGATTTAACGGTCTTTTAGCCGCTGATGTGTATTTTTTAATTAAACAGGCATATCGGCTGTGATGTCTTCCATCATAGCGATGACCGAAGTGGCCCGATTTACTCACCAGTCCATCCATTACTTCCTGTTTAATGAGGGCATTGAAATCCTGAGCAGAGTTCACTGAGCGGAACATTAGATTTTGAGCAGAGCATGCATCAGAAGAGTGGTAAAATTGGTTACGCCCCGGGGTACTACGGAGCGGATTATCCCACTGTTCGACGGTGCCATGTCTATATTGCACACGGCTTGAAGAAGCGGCATGGTCATCCGGTCGGTTGTAACCATTATTTGATCTTGTGTATTGACCACTGATACCAGCAGAGCTTCTATCCATAATTATATTTCATTAATTCATGAAAATATAAAAGGCAGACTGCTGTTTTGTTCAAAAGTTCATTTTGCTGGATTGTTGATTAATGAGCCATGCCCCTGTGGCGGGATCCCTGTCCTGGTTTTTATTTGATCAATATATGCTTTCATTAAATCCTGATTGCAAAGCCTGTTAACCGGAATTTCAATGACCTCAAATCCTGCTTTTTGCAACAGTGCGATTTTCAGCAGAGTCGAACCCTTCCTGGTGTTGAAATCACCACCCACGTAATCACGGTAAAAACATGAGCATTTTTTGAACAGACAAGCAGGCTAAAAAAGTGCAAAATACCTCCTTTTTCCTGCTTATCTATGTCTGCAAAATCCCTGTTCTCTAAATTCAGCACCCTCACCGACCCTCGTGAT
>NZ_JAGHQV010000008.1:0-183093 GCF_017744175.1 Thalassotalea sp. G20_0
GTATCAATGCCTGCTTCATAAGCTCTACGAATCGATTGTAAGAAACAAGATTGGGGAAGCAGTCAGATTTATGCTTCACAATGAGGTTGAGGTAATAGTGCTTAAAATCTCGGAAAGCGCTCTGGTGGAAATAAACGATGATGGTCATTATTTCACTGAGTGAGAGCTTCGATATAGAAGGGGGCTTATTGGCATTACAGATAAGCTGCTTATGCCACTCTGGTTCGAAAATTAGGCAGAAATCATCAACATCACAGAATACACTAGTCATAGACATGGAGCCTCCGGTTAGCTGTCTATGGTCTGGTATCCGAAAGATAGCTATTGATCAGGGGCTCCTTGTCTTTTTTGCGTCGAACTCACGTTATATTTATTCAGAAAGGGGAAATCAAAGGCGTTGCGCTGAGTTTGGCGCAGTATGAGGTGGAGGTTTTAAACAATCAAGATTCAAGGCCCGACCCGGTTTCTCCTTCCATCGGGGCGGCCTCTCACTGGAACGGTGTAGTATTTCAGAAACATCATACCGGTGTTTGGCCGTTACCCCATATCAGGCCCGACGAAATTTGTTGCTATGGGGGATTGCGTGGAGCGCAAACCCTGAAAATACAGTCCAGTATGAGACTTTCACCCTTACCAACCCTGTGACTGTTGTTTGCATGAGAGCCTGACAAGATAAACGACAAAGTTTGTCAAAATTCGAGAGTCTGATCAATGTTGCAGAACCCGGGACAGCATCTACCGGCCATTGATGACCGATGTTACGCTATTTTATTACTGCACAAAGCAGGGCGATTAATGGGCCCCATTTTCCATCAGGAGCGCCTGGCACGAGGTGTGACCTGTGCGGGTAGCCAAGTCCAGAGCCGTTTCGCCATGTTTATTCTTCTCTTTGGCCAGGGAAGGAGCAATGGACAGCAATACCCGCATGGCCTCTGTGTGGCCTTTAACAGCAGCCAGGTGCAGAGCCGTGTTGCCATTGTTATTTTTATCTTCGGCCAGGGAGGGGTTAATGGCCAGCAATGTCCGGATGGCCTCTGTGTGGCCTTCAAGCGCAGCCAGGTGAAGAGCCGTTCTGCCATCTACATCCCTTTCTGTTGCCGGGTCAATGGGCAGCGCCTGGATGGCCCGTGTATGGCCTTCAAGCGCAGCCAGGTGGAGAGCCGTTCTGCCATTGTTATTCTTCTCTTCGGCCATGGAGGGGTCACTGTCCAGCAATACCCGAATGGCCTCTGTGCGGCCTTTAAGAGCAGCCAGGTGCAGAGCCGTGTTGCCATTGTTATTCTTCTCTTTGGCCAGGGAGGGGTCAATGTCCAGCAATGCACGGATGGCCTCCGCGTGGCCTGCAAGAGCAGCCAGGTGGAGAGCCGTCCGGCCAAATGTATCCTTCTCTTTGGCCAGGGAATGGTCAAAATCCAGCAATGTCCGGATGGCCTCTGCGTTGCCTGCAAGAGCAGCCAGATGGAAAGCCGTCCGGCCGAATATATCCTTCTCTCTGGCCAGGGAGGGGGCAATCGTCAGCAATGTCTGGATGGCCTCTGTTTGGCCTTTAAGAGCAGCGGCGTGGAGAGCCGTATTGCCATCGCTATCCTTCTCTTTGGCCAGGGAGGGGGCAATCGTCAGCAATGTCTGAATGGCCTCTGTGTGGCCTTTTTCAACAGCTTTGTTGAGAGCCGTATCGCCAAACTTATTCTTCTCTTTGGCCAGTAAGGGGTCAAAGGCCAGCAATGTCTGGATGGCCTCTGTGTGGCCATTACGAGCGGCTAAATGGAGAGCTGTTTCGCCATTGTTATTCTTCTCTTCGTCCAGGAATCGGTCAATTTCCAGCAATGCCAGGATGGCCTCTGTGTGGCCTTTAGCAGCAGCTGTGTGGAGAGCCGTTTGGCCATCGTTATTCTTCTCTTTGGCCAGGGAGCGGTCAAAGTCCAGCAATGTCTGGATGGTCTCTATGTGGCCTTTTTCAGCAGCTTTGTGGAGAGCCGTATCGCCAAACTTATTCTTCTCTTTGGCCAGTGAGCGGTTAAAGTCCAGCAATATCTGGATGGCCTCTGTGTCGCCTTTAGCAGCAGCTGTGTGGAGAGCCGTATTGCCAAGGTTATCCTTCTCTTTGGCCGGGGAGCGGTCAAAGTCCAGCAATGTCTTGATGGCCTCTTTGAAGCCTTGACGAGCAGCTAAGAGGAGAGCCGTATCGCCATCGTTGTTCTTTTCTTTGGCCAGGTAGGGGGCAATGGTCAGCAATGACTTGATGGCCTCTGTGAGGCATTGACGAGCAGCCAAGTGGAGAGCCGTATTGCCATCGCTATCCTTCCCTTTGGCAAGGGAAGGGTCAATGATCAGCAATTGCCTGACCAACTTTGTGTTGCCTTTGCGGATAGCAGAGCGGAGATCATCAAGGTGCAGGGATCGGTCACTGTCCGACAAAACCTTGACTTTAACGGTCTCCGGGTGGTCATTAAGGGCAGCTAAGTAGAGATCAGTATTATATAGGGTTCCATTTTCTTCGATGAGTTCCTTGCACGCGTTGTGACCATAGTTTTTAGCCAAGTCGAGAGCGGTCCATCCTTTTTTATTCTTATCAGTGACCATGCGGTGGAGAACGTTCGGCTGTGGAAAAGCACTGATCAGCAATGCCTTGACAGTATCAGTGTGGCCCTCAAAAGCAGCCAAGTGGAAAGCCGTATCACCATCTTTATTTTTATCCATGGCCGTGACGGGGGTAATGTCCAGCAATGCCTTGACGGACTTTGTATGGCCTTGACGAGCAGTTAAATGAAGAGCCATTTCGTCATCTTTATTCTTCTCTTTGGCCAGGAAGGGGGCAATGGTCAGCAATTTCTGGATGGCCTCTGTGTGGCCTCTGAAAGCAGCTGTGTGCAGAGCCGTTTCGTCATCTTTATTCTTCTCTTTGGCCAGGGAGAGGGCAATGGTCAGCAATGTCTCGATAGCCTCTGCGTGGCCTTGACGAGCAGCTGCGTGGAGAGCCGTATCGCCATCGTTATCCTTCTTTTCGGCCAGGGATCGGTCAATTTCCAGCAATGTCTGGATGGCCCCTTTGTGGCCATTACGAGCAGCTAAATGGAGAGCTGTTTCGCCATTGCTATTCTTCTCTTCGGCCAGGGATCGGTCAATTTCCAGCAATGCCCGGATGACCTCTTTGTGGCCTCCATTAGCAGCCAGGTGGAGAGCCCGGCCAAGGTTAGCCTTTTCGTTGGCCAGGGAGGGGGCATTAGTCAGCAATGCCTGCATGACCTCTGTATGGCCATTACGAGCGGCTAAGTGGAGAGCTGTTTCGTCATTGATATTCTTCTCTTCGGCCAGGGAGCGGTCAATTTCCAGCAATGCCCGGATGGCCTCTGTGTGGCCAAAACAAGCAGCTGCGTGGAGAGCTGTTTGGCCTGAGTTATTCTTCTTTTTGGCCAGGGAGGAGTCAATGGCGAGAATTTCGTTGACGGTTTCTGTGTGGCCTTGACAAGCAGCTTCGTGGAGAACCGTATCGCCATTGTTATTCTTGACATCAACCTGGATGCGCATGGAGGCAATTTCCTTAAATGCCCTGACGATCTCTGTGCGGCCATTACGAGCAGCCAAGTGGAGAGGCGTACAGCCATCGTTCATCTGTTCATTGACTGGGGTTTGATAATTTTTCAGCAGCTCCTTGACGGACTCTATGTGGCCGTTCTGAGCGGCCATATGCAGGGGCGTAGCACCATCTGTATGTGTTTTGACATTGACATCCACTTTAAGCATTCGGGATTCACAATAAGGTGATTCGTCGTCATCGACGCTTTCCCCGTCCTTACGAATCAGTGGCAGTGCCGGTTGCCCGCATTCAGCGCATCGGCGTTGATCAAGACTTGTTTCACTCTGCTCATCAAGGTGTCGGGTGATACACCCCAGGTGGAAAACGTGGGGTTCCGGTTGGCAAGATGTTTCGACCAGTGAGTGTCCACCAAAGTGTCCTCTGATATGTTCGTCATTTATACAGATAGAAGAACAATTAAAGCGGACATCTGCCCTGTTTACACCGGCACCATTCATTTCTTTAGTCTGCTATTTGACTCAAAACTGTAGGTAGGACAAAAGTCAGCAGATTGAGTTCCACAAAAACAGATTTTTTTTAACAAGACGTATGTCGTTAAATTTATCAGGTACGAAGCCAACTTTTACCAGATAGTGAACGTTTATCCGGAATGCAAGCAATGGCAACCACGAATATCTGGCAACAGTTCAAGGCGCTGATTCCTGAAGGCGTTCGCATTGTTGCCACCATTACCGTTAATAACGGCAATGGCTCAGGCAGAGCTTCGGGATAGTTCGGTTATTACCGTCAAAGGTGAATCTGTGGGTGTTGACCAGAAGGCATTTATTCAGGATGAAGAGATAAAATGTACTGCGCCGAGCCTGGCGTAGTATGAGGTGGAGGTTTGAAATAATCAAAAATCGGCTCTCCGCACAATTTTATTGCTCACTTTAGAAGGCAGCCCGTTGGTTAGGCTCTATAGTCTTCAGCAAGTTTCTTGCACTCTGTGCGGCCATACTTGATAGCCTAGTCGAGAGCCGTTTTGCCATATTTATCTTTCTTTTTGGCCAGGGAAGGGTCAAAGCAATGCCTGGGTGGCCTCTGTGTGGCCTTTAAAAGAAGCTATGTTGAGAGCCGTGCGGCCATTGTTATCCTTCTCTTTTGCCAGGTAGGGGGCAATGGTTAGCAATATCTGGATGGCCTCTGTGTGGCCTTGAGAAGCAGCTTTGTGGAGAGCCGTTTGGCCATCGTTATCCTTCTCTTTGGCCAGGGAGGGGTCAATGGTCTGCAATGACTGGGTGGCCTCTGTGTGGACTGCAAAAGCAGTTGTGTTAACAGCAGCTGCGAGAGCCGTCCGGACTGACTTATCCTTCTCCTTCTTTTTGGCCTGGGAGGAGGGAATGGTCAGCAATGTCTGGATGGCCTCTGTGTGGCCCTTAACAGCAGCTGCGAGAGCCGTCCGGACTGACTTATCCTTCTCCTTCTTTTTGGCCTGGGAGGAGGGAATGGTCAGCAATGTCTGGATGGCCTCTGTGTGGCCATTAGAAGCTGCGGCGTGGAGAGCCGTCTGGCCATCGTTATCCTTCTCTTTGGCCAGGGAGCGGTCAAAGGCCAGCAATGTCTGGATGGCCTCTGTGTGGTCCCCAGAAGCAGCTAAGTGGAGAGCCGTATTGCCACGTATATCCTTCTCTTTGGCCAGGGAGGGGGCAATGGTCAGCAATGTCTGGATGGCCTCTGTGTGGCCTTTATAAGCAGCTAAGTGGAGAGCCGTTTGGTCAAGAAGGTTATCCTTCTCTTTGGCCAGTGAGGGGTCAAAGTTCAGCAATATCTGGATGGCCTCTGCGTGGTCCCCAGAAGCAGCCAAGTGGAGAGCTGTACGGCCATCGTTCATCTGTTCATTGACTGAGGTTTGATAATTTTTCAGCAGCTCCCTGACGGACTCTATGTGGCCGTTCTGAGCGGCCATATGCAGGGGCGTAGCACCATCTATATGTATTTTGACATTGACATCCACTTTCTTATCAAGCAGTTTTTTCAGGCAATCGGTTTGCCCCCAACGAGCGGCTAAATGCAGGGCTGTTTCGCCGTTATTATTGGTGGCATTTACCTTCGCTCCCTTTTCAATGAGTTTATTCAGGCATGTTTCATCCCCATTGGCAGCGGTGATATGCAGCGGTGTTTGACCTTCCCCATCGGTGGCATTGATCTCTGTCGGATCGTTCAGGTAATTGAAAAATTCCCAATCACCTTTTTTGGCAGCTGTGTGCACTACGGTTGTAATATTTGCTCCTTCTTCGACCAGCAAGGTCCGGCTCGGGTTGTTTTGCGTCAGAATAGCTCGGTACAAGGCATGATCAAGTTCGTTTGCACCCTTCTCGATCAGGAATCCAAGGCATTCCGTTTGCCCCCCCTCGGCGGCAGCGCACAGGGCACCGTTGAGGTCTGGTGTTCGCTGTGAGACTCGCGGTGAGATCAGGGTTTCAAGGCACTGCTTTTGCCCCTGTCCGGCGGCTTCGCGCAGGGCACCGTTAAGGTCGTTTGCTCCTTTATTAAACAGGAGTACAAGGTACTGCGATTGTCCCTGTCCGGCGGCTTCGCGCAGAGCGATATTAAGGTTAGATTGGCTGAGTTCGTTGCTGATCAGGTATTCAAGCAGTGAATCATTGCCCTCCCGGACAGCGGTGCGCAGTACATTATTGATATTCGCCCCTGCCTCAATCAGGATATTGAAGACCTCGGTGCAACGCTGACGGGCAGCATTGTGCAGGGGCGTCTCACCCTGATGATCGGCAGCATTGACATCGGCACCTTGGTCGATCAGAGTCCGGACTAAATCCGTATGTTGGTGCTTTAAGGCGACAGCTAACAGGTATTCAGGATGACCGGTGAGCTCTGAGCGCTGATGGGCAGCAATGTGCAGGGGCGTCTCACCCTGATGATCGGCAGCATTGACATCGGCACCGTGGTCGATCAAAGTCCGGGCTAAATCCGTATGCTGGTGCTTTAAAGCGACAGCTAACAGGTATTCAGGATGACCGGTGAGCGCCGAACGGTAAGGCTGATTGGCCAACGTCTTGTCTTTGTCCAGATGCCAGTTCAGCGTTCTCAGATTACCGCTACGGCAGACATTAAGCATCCGGGATTCACAATAAGGTGATTCGTCGTCATTAACGCTTTCCAGGCCCTTACGAATCAGTGGCAGTGCCGGTTGCCCGCATTCAGTGCATTGGCGTTGATCAAGACTTGTTTCACTCTGCTCATCAAGGTGTCGGGTGATGCACCCCAGGTGGAAAACGTGGGGTTCCGGTTTGCAAGATGTTTCGACCAGTGAGTGTCCACCAAATTGTCCTCTGATATGTTCGTCATTTATACAGATAGAAGAACAATTAAATCGGACATCTGCCCTGTTTACACCGACACTATTCATTGCTTTAGCCTGCCTATTTGACTCAAAACAGTGGGTAAGACAAAAGTCAGCAGATTGAGTTCCACAAAAAACAGAATTTTTTAACAAGACGTATGTCGTTAAATCAAAAAGTCAGGTACGGTACCGATTTTCACAAGACAGTGAACGTTTATCCGGAATGCAAGCAATGGCATCCACGAATATCTGGCAACAGTTCAAGGCGATGATTACTGAAGGGGCGCGGGTTGTAGCCACCATGACCGCTAATAACGGCAATAGCACCAGTCAGGCAGAGCTTCGGGATGGCTCGGTTATTACTGTTAAAGGTGAATCTTTGGATGTTGACCAGAAGGCATTTATTCAGGATGAAGAGATAAAAGGCACTGCGCCGAGCTGGCGTAGTATGAGGTGGAGGTTTGAAATAATCAAGATTCGGTTCTCCGCTCAATTTTATTACTCACTTTAGAAGGCAGCCCGATGCCTGGGCTCCATAGTCTTCAAGAAGTTTCTTGCTCTCTGTGCGGCCAAACATGATAGCCAAAGCCGTTTCGCCATATTTATCCTTCTCTTTGGCCACCAATGCTTAAAACACAACTGGAATACAAAGCCATCGGGCGATCAGTCGTGTATGAAATCGTCAACGAATCCTACTCCACCCAAACTTGTTCGTGCTGCGGGGTAATGCCCGACAGCAGTCGGTAGGACAGGTCTTGGAATAAGAGAATGGTCTTGTTCAGAGTGCGGAGCTGAACTTCAGCGTGATATAAACGCAGCAAAGAACATTCCTTGCGGCAGGGCATTGCCGTCTTGGAGGCTGACCAAAAATCAGGGTAGTAAATGACAGTGAAGGACATGGTTAGCATCAGTCAACCAGCCGGTTATGCAGCAGTTGGGCAGTCGAAAAGCATTCTTTGTTTTTTCCCGGGGAATAGACGTTTGACCACTAGCCAGGGATGCCGGTTTTAACCAATCGGGTACAATCTCACCTAACAGGGGGCTTTGCAAAGTTTGAGCCGGGTTATCTGAAACAGCAGGAACGTTGCTTTTACAAGCTTCCAGGTAGGTTGTTAACAGTTCTTCGACCTTTTCATGAACTGCATTTATGCTTTTCAGAACTTCATTTCGGGAAGCTGTTATATCAACAATTAATTTATCGTTCTCTGAACTGTTCGAGAAATAGTGCTGAAATTTAGCAAACAAATCGTTAAAATCCGAAGTATTGATGACCCTGTTAAAAAAATCATCCCGAAAAAAACATCTGGAATAAATTTCGCTCAATTTAACCAGCTCTTGCTCGACAATATCGAAACCAGGCATACCATCAATCTCACCCACGCGCTTAAGATATTCCGGGCATTTAGTCATTATTGAAAAAAAGTTTGCCCTTTCATAATCAGTGATTGCATCAATAATTTCATCTATTTCTTTTTTAATGCCATCCACTTTCAGAGCTTCAGTAATCTCATCTGTTTTTGTTCTGATCGCATCCTTGTCATTTTTATCTGCCACCTGCAATTGAAAACGGTTCATCAGCATGATCATTCGCTCTGTTGCCAGCTGAAGTTTGCCAAATAAGGGGGTGAAATGTTCAAGGTATATCAACTGCTGAGCCTGTTGGGCAAAGTCCGGAATACTGATATTACTTTTCTCAATCCTGTTTTTGATCTTTTTCTTTAGTGTGTCAATGATTATCAGCAACACTTCGTGCTGTGCGATTTCGCTGTCCATTACAGGTAATTCATGATTTTTGTTAGTCACCAGCATTGCTGCGTTGCAACCGGCTTGTGGATGCCCACCAACACCACCAGGAATAAGCATCCGGAAAGTTGCTCCAGTGGCATCTTCACCAGACTCAGTGGTCAAAACCGGAAATTGGGATTTTTTAATCTCTATGCAGGGTGGGCTTTTAAACAACTCTTGATGCCTGATCTTTGGTGTAGACTCACAGCCATGCCAGTGTGAAGAAACTGGCATAAAGTGCTTACGACTTCCAATGTAACCATAGTAGCAACATACGACCCCATCCCTGACGAATTCAATTCCCGCTTCAGCCATGTTTGCCGGGGACAGATTATCTGTAAATGTAGTGTCCCTTAATTCACCGTCATCGGTGTAATAACTTTTTTCAAGCATTGGTTTAACGGCATTAACATCAAGTCGTTGAACTTCAGTCAAGGCGTAAATCCTTTTCTCACTTAAGCTCCTGATAATCCCTTGAAAATCAGTGCCACACCACGCATCACCAACCACCATATAACGGCTGGATAGATCCATTTCTACAAGGCAACTGCCTACCCTGCACGGATCAACCAGGATAGGATGATCGCAGGATACCGCCCTTACAATCCGGCCAGTATCGACACGGTGGACTTTCCTGTTTATGTCCTTTTGTTCATCTGAATATATATTTAGCTTTGTTACATCCCCAAACCCATCGTATGGTTTGTCTACACGATAAAAATCTCTTAGGCCCCAATAATATTTGACGTTAAGTGTAACATTCATCGACCTTTCACCACCCCGTGATTTCACCCATTTGAGATGACTTGTTGACAGTGAAAGATCAGACCTTCATTAACCGATTTAGTTCTATTGAGTCATTTCAGGAATTACGATTATTTCCACAAAATTACAGAACACCCAAAGAATCTAAAACAGGAATTAAACAGAAGGTTGAATCTCCCTCTCAACGATAGAGGTGGAGAATTCATTGATTTCTTTGAAAATGAGATACTTCTTTTTTCTTCTCAGTGCTGAACTCACCTTTCGCGGCAACTCTGAAAAGCAATAAATCACAGACCGATTGGAATCAAGGTCTATTCTGGTAGTGGCTGGAACATACCAGTACATAAACTGCTTGCGTTTTGAATAGATCACAGCACTGGCCTCCAGATGATTCAGTTAAAGAATTTGCCTGTTGATCATTTAGTCAACTTTACCCTGAAAAAGTTCCCCTGAAGGCTGTATAAAAGTAGCAACTATTCAAAATCATCATAAAGATAGCTGCTTGTTCTGACTATCCTGCGGCCCTCCTGGCTGCCCGAACCTGATCATAAGCTCCCTGAATTTCCTGGGTTTTTTCTTTGGCAACCGCCATCATTTCCTCAGGCAACCCCTTTGCCACCAGTTTATCCGGATGGTGTTCGCTCATCAGCTTACGGTAAGCCTTCTTGACTTCAGCATCTGAAGCACTGTCAGACACGCCCAGAACATCATAGGCCCGCTTCAGATCCATTCCCGAAGACGATCGGTTGCCACCGGTTCCGGAATGATAGCCACCTTGCTGATAATACTCTCTCTGGGCAATAAACCGTTTGTGAATCTGATCAAAAGCAAAGTTGCCCACCCCCAGAATACTGCAGACCTGCTTGAATACCGCTTTTTCTGAAGGGCTCAGTTCACCATCGGCATAGGCTGCCGACAGCTGAATCTCCAGAAACATGGGAATCAGTGTGCTGGCACCGGCCACCTCACGAAATGACCGAAGCGCACCTTCAATATCGGAAGATGGCTTCTTGCCCTCATTAAACAGATCTATTGCCATCCTGCGCTGCTCTTCTGAGAGGCGCATGTTATGCATAATGGCTCGTGCATTCTCTATTTCGTACTCACTTACCCGGCCGTCTGCTTTTGCTACACGGCCCATCACCAGAAACGTTGCCCTGAAAAAGGCGGTCTGTGCTTTTTGACGATACGCGGCAGAAGTTCCGAAGCCAGCAGCTCCCTGTCCACCTAAATAGGTCCGGTTAATCCAGGAACCCACAAATGCGCCCAACACAGCGCCAAAGGGTCCACCGGTCATGAATCCAACCAACGCGCCAATTACTATTGCGGTCATGAAGTCCTGCTCTGATCTTGAAGATTGTTTTGGCTTTGAGGCCGGTCCTGCTGCTGTTTTTGAAGATAGCCTTCCAGTGCCTGTAGCCGTTCAACAGAACCCACATCCGTCCAGAAACCATGGTGGTACTGGCCACTGACCCTGCCCTGTTGCATGGCCTCAATCAATAACGGGGCCAGGGCAAAGGCTGTGCCACGCTGACACCCGTCAAATAATCGCGGGGATAGTATGCTGACGCCACTGAATGTCAGTCCGGCTTTTTCCGGCATTGCTGCTTTCTCAAAAAGAATCCCATCGTCGAGACAAAAATCCCCTGCCGGATGAAAGTCCGGGTTATCAACCATCACCAGATGCGCCAGCATGCCTTTCGGGAGGTGCAGGTTTTTCAGACAGATATCCGTATATACATCCCCATTCACCACCACAAACGGAGCATCACTTTCGCCGGTCTGCCCCCGGGCCAGCAGCGGCAAGGCTCGACAAATCCCACCACCGGTTTCCAGAGGCTCACCTTCCGGAGAGTACTGAATAGTTACCCCCCAGCCGGAACCTGAGCCAAGCGCCTCCTCAATCTTTTCGCCCAACCAGCCATGATTAATGACCAGTTCCCTGAAACCAGCCTGAGCCAGCCGCTCGATATGATAGGTAATCAGCGGTTTTCCTGCCACTGGTACCAGCGGTTTGGGAATGGACAGGGTAATTGGTCTGAGTCTTTTGCCATAACCTGCTGCAAGTATCATGGCCTTCATACACCGGCTTCCTCCATTACCTGTTTGAGCCGTCCTTTAAACAAAGGTTCAACGCCCTTTTGTAGCCACTCAGCATGGGCTCTGAATTGCGGGTATCGCTGGCAGATGGACATCACATACCCCAGGGTTCTTGGAATATCGTTAAGGTAGCCGGGTTTGCCATCACGCAGCCATAACCTGGAAAAGATCCCCAGACATTTCAAATGACGCTGTAAACCAGTGAGATCAAACCAGATTTTCAGCTGTTCCCGGTCATAATCTGCCAGCACCGGATGACGGGCAATAAAGGAGGATAACCAGCGATCTATCTTTTCTTCAGGCCAGGCTATGTAGCAGTCCCTTAATAAAGACACGACGTCATAAAGCAATGGCCCATGCAACGCTCCCTGAAAATCAATAACCCCGATACTGCCATCCGGTGCCAGCATCAGGTTCCGGGAATGGTAATCACGATGAACCGTCCCCTTTGGCTGCTCAAGAAACGTTGTTGCCAGCGAGGAAAAAAGCCCCGTCAGCGGCTGCATAATTTGCGGTTCTTCAGCATCAAATCCCATAAGCGCCCCAAGAAACCACTGGGGATAAAGAGACAGCTCAAGGCGGATCAGTTTTTCATCGTAGGGAGGCAGGTTATCAGGCAACTGTTGCTGCACGGTGAGTAAAGTGTCCAGAAGCTGCGGATAGTGCTGGTCGGCGGCAGAGCCTTGCAGCAAAACCTGCATTGGCGTATCCCCCAGATCCTCCTGAAGCATAAAGCCATGCTCATAATCAACTGCAAACACCTCAGGAACGTGAACCCCGCCTGCCCGCCAGTGAGTGGCTATCTCAACAAAGGTGCGGGTATCTTCCGTTGCCGGGGGAGCATCTACGGCAACCAACGTCCGCTGAGGGGTTTTAACCCGGTAATATTTTCTAAAACCTGCATCACTGCCAATGGCTTGTAAAGGTATTGAAGCACCTGCATCAAGGTTTCCATGATCAAAGGCAGGGTTTTGTCCGCCGGATAACACTGAGACAACCCATTGTGCCAGTTGTTCCCGACGGCAAGATGCTTCAGACCGGGCTTCAGGATCGTTCTGAAGCTCTGAAATTGTTGTAGCCAACGCTTTTGCTTCCCATTAGCAATGTCAGATCAATACCCAAGACTATCACAGAGAGCTATTCTGGCCTATTGGCGCTTAGGCTCTATTGACATAAGGTTCACAGCCCGGGAGAAAATGAAAAGCCTGACGACATTTGACATTTCAGGCTCTCGTGTTCAAAGTTCCCAATGGATTTAACACTGCATTTCCTGTGCAAATGGATATAGAATATTGCGACTCAAATGCAGTATGCACATTATGAGGTTTGAACCTTCCTTCTGCATTAATCCTGCGCGTCCCGCTGAGCACGCAACGAAACGTCAACAGATCCTGGAACGAGCAAGTTTATTTTCATGAAAAGCCACCTCATTCGTTATGTCGAGAACATCACAGGTTTCAAACCCGAAAAGAGACTACCGCTTTTTTTTCCGATACCCGCATTTATGAGGCCAGCTTCTGAGAAGAAAGTTGAATATGCCGCTTTCATATCACCAAATAAACAACACCAGACCATTACTTTAACGCAGCCTTTTCTTGCCCCGACTCGCCAAATAAGAATGTTGCCCCAGGATTGCTGAGCTTATGGATATGCACCAATTACCCTTTACCCCAAAAGCACTGACACTGGTTATTGCAACCAGTATTATTGCCAGCCAGCCGGCAGCCAGAGTTATTGCCGCTGAACCCTCGGGTGGCCAACAGAGCGAATGGCACTGCCAGACACTGGCTAATGGCCAGTGGAGTTGTCATCCTGCAACCGGCAAATCCAAACCGGTGCAACCGAAGCCCGGGGCCAAACAGCAGGTCAGAAACCCGAAAAAACCGGCGACGCCGATAAAGCCTGCCACCAACGGTCAAAACGCCTCCCTTAAACAACATCTGGACTGGCAACCTATCCGGGAACTCTCGACGCAGAGAAGATCAACTGAGCCTTTCTATAGCTGCGGCGCTTATATTGAGCCGCCCAGACCTGGCAAAGACTATAGCGGGGATAGCAATAATGCCCCCATTGTCGCCGAGTCCAATGAATCCAGTTATGACAAAGGCTCAGTTGCCACCTTCAAGGGTGATGTTACGGTCCGTCAGGGCAGTCGGCAGTTTGAAAGTGACCACGCCACGCTGGACAAAAGCCGGAACCATGGCCAGTTCGAAGGCAACGTTCGCTTTCGCGATAGTGGCGTCCTGCTGGTCGGTGACAAAGGTGATCTACAACTCGACAGTGGCCGTGCAACCCTTGAGAACACCGCTTATGTGATGCATGAGCAGAAAGCCCGGGGCAGTGCTAAACGCATCGTCCGCAATGAAGACACTACGCTTGAGTTGTCTGACGCCACCTACACCACCTGCCCTCCGGGTGACAAAGGCTGGCAGCTGTCCGGGCAACAGGTAACCCTTGATATGAACAGTGGTCAGGGTCTGGCCAGAAATGCCGTCGTTCGTGTGCAAGGGCTGCCAATCATTTATACGCCATATTTGTCTTTCCCAATTGATGACCGCAGAAAATCCGGTTTTCTTTACCCTACTTTATCCCAAAGCAGTGATAACGGTTTGGACTTTGCCATCCCTTATTACCTGAATATTGCACCCAACTATGATGCGACCCTCACGCCCAGATATATGAGCAAACGGGGATTGATGCTGGAGAACGAGTTCCGCTATCTGGAGGGTAACACTCAGGGTGAACTGGGGCTGTCAGGATTGCTGGACAAAGATCAGCTGAAAAAAGAGAACCCTTATTACAATGAACACCGCTGGCTGCTCAACTATCGTCAGCAAACCAACCTGACCAGCCGCTGGACGGCAGAAGTCGACTACGCCAAAGCCAGTGATAAAAACTATCTGGATGATTTCAGCACCAGCCTTAACCTGTCTGCCAATGCGCCGCTGAACCAGCGGATAGGTACCCGCTATCTGGGGGGTGATACCAACCACAGCTGGCAGTTTAGTGTGGATGCTCACCAATACCAGAATATGAACCAGACGGCAGATGACCCCTATAACAAACTGCCGCAAATCCAACTGTCGGGTAACTGGCTGGCCAATAGCCGCCTGAACCTGAATTATGTGGCCGACTACACGAAGTTCTCCCGTGATGATAATTGGCATTATGTTAAGGAAGAATCGAAAACAACACCGGATAACGAATACTTCGAGAGCATATACGACGAAGGTTATGGTATTAAAAGCGCCAATGGTGGACGGCTCTACCTGGAAACCGGGGCAGGTTACTCTTTTGACTGGAGCTATGCATTTATCCGTCCGGCGGTGAAGGTGCAGCATGTTGAATACCGGCTGTCGGATCTGAGTGCTACTGAGGTAGAAACTGACCTGAATAGGGCCTACGGCAACTTCACCGCAGCAGATTACACCGAGTCACCCAAGACAACAGTACCCACATTCAGCATTGACAGCGGCCTTTACTTTGACCGCTTCACCAATATCGGTGGCACCGCATTCACCCATACTCTTGAGCCCAGGATGAAGTATCTCTACTCCCCCTATAAAGAGGGGCAGGAGATGAACCCGGTGTTTGATACCGCACTGATGAACTTCAACTACAACTCACTCTGGCGCGACAGCCGCTTCTCCGGCCACGACCGGTTAGGTGATGCCAACCAGCTCTCCCTGGGCCTGACAACCCGACTGATAGAAGATGATGGCTTTGAGCGGGTTCGCTTTGGCATTGGTCAGATTATCTATTTTGAAGATCGTCAACTGTGGATCAGCCCTATTGCCGGTATTGACCAGGGCGTTGTTGACCAGGACCTGGATACCGACCCGGGCGATGAGACCAGGCGTCTGCTGGAAGAGATGCAGGATTCAGTGTCACCACTGGCATCGGAACTGGTCTATAACATTAACCGCAGTATGAACATCCGTCAGGATCTGATGTGGGATACCAGTAACAACAAACTGGACAGTTACGGTCTTTACTACCAGTACAAGCCAGGTGATCGCCGTGTCATGAATGCTGGCTATCGTTTCCTGCGTCAGGCTGATCGTTTTGTTAAAAACGAGCTGGATCAAAATACCGGTCTGACCACCGACAACAACCTGAGCCAGACCGACCTCTCTATCGCATGGCCTGTCACCAACAACTGGTCAGCCATGGGCCGCTGGCAGTACGATTTAACCAACAAGCGGAACCTTGAGATATTATCCGGAGTCGAATATAACAGTTGCTGTTATCAGGTACGTGTACTGTGGCGCAAGTGGGTCGAGGATGATGACAACATTGATCACCCCAACAGCAAAAACGGCGTATTTCTCCAGTTTGTCCTGAGAGGACTTGGGGATCTGACCGGTGGCACCACAAAACAGTACATCAAAGGTATTAAAGGTTACGCAGGGGATGAGAAGTAAATGATGAAGGGATTAAAAAGCATGGCACTGGCCTCCCTGTGCCTGCTGTCTTTCAGCTGTGGTGGCGTTTACGCGCAGTCAAATGACGCGGCGCAAACCCCGCAGAAAGGCACCATCCGAAACCAGCTGGAACTGGATCGAATCGTTGCCAAAATTGATCAGGACGTGATCATGCAGAGTGAGCTGGATGCCCGTGTTGAGGCTGTGCATCGCCAGCTGGCATCCAGAAATATCAACCTGCCGCCGGAAGATGTGCTGAAAAACCAGGTGCTGGAACAGCTGATACTGGAAAACATTCAGATCCAGATGGGCAAGCGCGGAGGCATCCGCATTGATGACTGGGCTCTCAATGATGCCATTGCCCGAATCGCCCAGCGCAACCAGATGACCCTGGAAGCGTTCCGGCAAAACCTGGAAGCGGATGGCCTGTCGTTCAGCCAGGCCCGCGAAGAAATTCGCCGGGAAATGATTCTTAACCGTGTTCGCCAGCGCCAGGTTGCCCAGCGGGTACAGGTCAGCGAACAGGAAATTGATAACTTCCTGAGCTCTCCTGAAGGGCTGGCGCAAGCGCAGACGGAATATCGTCTGGCTCATATTCTGATTGCCACACCCGACAATGCCACACCCGACCAGGTCCAGAGTGCAGAGCGCCTTGCTGATGATCTGTCCGGACAACTGCGCCAGGGAGCAGACTTTCAGGCCCTGGCCATTGCCAACTCCAGGGGGCAGAATGCCCTGGAAGGTGGCGACCTCGGCTGGCGAAAAGCCGACCAGCTCCCCACGCTTTTTGCGGAACAGGCCATTAACATGACCCCGGGGCAGACCTCCGACGCTATTCGCAGCCCTGCCGGTTTCCATATCATCAAACTTATGGATACCAGGGGGAATAAAAAAGTGGTTCAGAGTCAGGTTCATGTTCGTCATATCCTGATCAAGCCCAATGAAATTCGCAGTAACCTTGAGTCCCAGATGCAGGCGAAGAAACTGTATCAGCGGGTTCAGGCGGGGGAAGCGTTCAGCGAGCTTGCCAAAGCGTATTCTGACGATACCGCTTCCGCGCTCAATGGTGGTGATATGGGATGGATTTCTCCAGAAACACTGGTTCCGGAATTTCAGACCGTGATGAACATCATTCCGGAAAAAGTAGTGAGTGAGCCATTTCGCACCACCTACGGCTGGCATATTCTTGAAGTGCTGGGCAAACGGCAGTCTGACATCAGCACCCAGGTTCGCCGCAACCAGGTAAGAGAACTGCTCAGTAATCGCAAGTTTGAAGAAGAACTGCAAGTCTGGCTGCGGGAAATCCGCGATCAGGCCTACGTTGAGATCCAGCTCTGATATGACCGGTTTCACCACCCAACCCATTCCCCGGCTGGTGGTCACCGCCGGGGAGCCTGCAGGCATCGGCCCCGACCTGTGCCTGATGCTGGCAACCCAAGGCCACGAGTTTTCCAAACCGGTACAACTGGTGATTGCAGCCGATCCGGAGCTATTGGCACAACGGGCAATACAGCTGGGCCTTTCCGTTGACCTGCAACTCTTTAGCCCGGATATCAGAGAACCTTCCCGGGCAAACACCCTGGTGGTTGCCCCGGTCTCCATGACTACCCCGGCAACAGCAGGTATCGTTAACCCCGCTAACGGTCAATATGTTCTCGATACCCTGAAGTTAGCCCTGGATGGGTGCATGAACGGCCTTTTTGATGGAATGGTGACCGGCCCTGTTCATAAAGAAGTGATCAATAACGCCGGTATTCCCTTCAGTGGCCACACTGAGTTTCTTGCTGAACAGACCCACACCGGGAAAGTGGTGATGATGCTGGCGACAGAGGGCTTAAGAGTAGCCCTGGCCACCACCCATTTGCCGCTTTCAGAAGTTTCTTCAGCGATTACCCATGACTCCCTGACTCAGGTTATTCACATTCTTCATCGGGAGTTACAGGATAAGTTTGCGATCCGCACGCCTCATATTCTTGTCTGTGGACTGAACCCCCATGCCGGCGAGGGTGGCCACCTGGGAACGGAAGAAATTGAAACCATTATTCCCGTTCTGAACCATTGCAGAGCACAGGGAATGAACCTGACCGGCCCCTTACCCGCAGACACCCTGTTTAACCCAAAACTGCTGCAACAGGCTGATGCCGTACTGGCGATGTACCATGACCAGGGATTACCGGTACTGAAATACAAGGGCTTTGGCCAGGCCGTCAATATTACCCTGGGGCTGCCAATTGTTCGAACCTCTGTTGACCATGGTACCGCCCTGGATCTTGCGGCCACCGGGAACATTGACTCAGGCAGTTTATACACCGCCATCGAAACGGCGCTGGATATGATTTCATTTGGTTAACTACTTACGCCGAAGGATTAGTCCTTTAATAAAATAAGTTTCCTGTATCCGTTTACACTCAGTTCGTCGAAGGACGGATAAACGCAACGGTATTTATTTTTGTTGCCGTAACTTGAACTTTTTTCAGACTTATTAGTCAAAAAGATTTAAACAAGAAAAAATAATCAGATAAGGATAACTCTAATAAAATGAATATACCGATTTCTTTGCCGGGCTGCGGCAGAACAAACTGTAATCATTTCCATTCGTCTCAGCAACAGGAAACCCTCAGAAGCAACGGCAACTATGTATTTTCTTCCTTGGCAGAGCTTAACAATTCAAAAGACACATCTCCTAAAGTAACAAATTACAATTTACCACCAGTTGACATTCAGGCTGTTGAAGAATTAAGAGAGCGATACTTCCCCCTTGCCAGATCTTATAACAGAAGTGAAAGGCAATGTGAGAATTATGTAGAGTTAAAATCCAAGTCAATAAGCCATATAAGAAGAGTTGTTGTTATCGGTGATAGCATTTCTGATGCCGGGGCGATACGCTCAAGAACTCATGGCCGCTTAGTTCCCCTGTCAAAATATTTTGATGGCAGATTTTCTAATGGTTATATTTGGCCTGAACTATTAACTGCTCCTGCTTTTTTAAATAATCCAAAATTACAATCAGGCGAGAAAAACACTCTACAGTTATTGAACTTATCTGAAGGTGGGTCAACGATCAGAAACTATAGCAAACGATTGAATCCTATCCTCCATATTTTAACAAATCTTGATAAGCAAATTAAAAGGATTTCCAAGAAGGATGATGCTAACCCTTCTGACCTTTTTATTCTAGAGCTTGGTGCTAATGATTATATGATTGACATCAATAATCCTGAGAAAAAAATTGCTAAATTATGCAGTACCATTGAGTCGTTCATCAAAGAAAAAAATGTCAAGTTTTTCATATGTTTTAATTTACCAAGTATCTATGACATTCCTTTTTCACAAAAAACAAATAAAAGATGGATAGAAAGAGTGAATATATCATTTAATAGGCATAACCATTTATTAGAAAACATGGTACAGGAAATTAATAATATTTATGAGAAACAAGGTGTAAAAGTTCACATTTTTGATGTTCAAAAACTAGTGTCATCTGTATTGGTGGAGTCAAAAAAATTACAATACTCCACAGGCTCTTTTCATAAAGATAGCTGGGGTTATCTAACAGCAAAAGGCGTACTTGGCCTTGATAAGAAAAAACCTATTGAACTGGATCATAGATTTGTATTTCACGATGACGCGCATCCAGCGCATGAACTACATCAAATTATTGCCAGTTCTCTAACTGATTTTATTAGTAATAATTTTGGCATCCCTTTTGGCAATTCTACCAAATCCGCTTTTGCTCATAGAAAATGAGTGGTAGTCCGACTTCAGGGTTCAGGTTTTTTATCATCAAATGTTCGCCAAGCGCCCCCTGGTTTGGAATCGGGTGAAGAATGGATGCATCATTGCCGCCGACAGCCACTGGAGAACCTCACCCAATCGGAAGCAGTGGCCTGGGAGGATAGGATCAATCAGTCTGCAATATCCGCTACTTTTATATCTTCACTGAGCTGACTTTTTGATGACGAGGCTTTGCTTTTCCGGCTCTCTTCCAGAATCCAGCTTCTGAATACTTTCGCCTTGGGATGCAAGTACTGACGGGCAGGAGAAGTAAGATAGAATCCCTCAGAAGCCCTGACTCTTTGCGGCAATGGTGCCACCAGCTCGCCACTGGTCAACATTCCTGCGACAAGGGATGTCCGGCCCAGCGCAAAACCCTGACCATACTTCGCCATTTCCAGTGCTGTAATCAGGGTATCAAACTGCAGGCCTGGAGAGTTTTCGCGGAATTCACAATCCAGCTGATTGAACCAGTACCCCCAGCCTTCTTCATAGCCAATAACATGCAACAGGGTATGTTCTGATAGCTGTTCGGGACACTCGGGCAGTGGCAGACCATTGGCCAGCTCTGGACTGCAAACGGGGAAGAGCTCGTCCTCAGTTAGACAATCAGCCTTCAGATCTGGCCAGTCACCCCGGCCATAACGTATTTCAAGGTCTGCTTCCCTGTCCTTGTCCTCTGCCCAGATATTACTGGTAAAACGTATGCCGATCTCAGGAAACTCTTCCCTGAAACGGCCCATTCTTGGAGTCAGCCAGGTCGTGAAGAATACCAGATTCACCCTGACAGTTAACAATCTGTCCCTGCCCTGACCAAATAGCTCTTCCGTCGCCACAACCAGCGAGCTGACTGCTTCATGAACAGCAGGAAGATAAGCCATGCCGGCTTCCGTCATTTCCAGCCCACGGGGAAGCCTCTTGAACAGGGCTACTCCAAGCTGAGACTCAAGACCTTTAACCTGTTGGCTGACCGCAGCCTGGGTAAGATTCAATTCATTGGCTGCATGGGTAAAGCTGAGCAGGCGGGCAGATGCCTCAAAGGAGCGCAGCCAGTTCAGAGGAGGTAGTCGCTTTTTCATTATAATAATCACTACATGGCTAGACCATGCAGTATTAACCCCAGACAACCGAAAGACTGTTCATTTTTTGTAACAAAACGACAATCAAACTGTTTCCGGGGCTATTACCTGGGCTCCGCTTACTTCATGGTGGGCATGGAAAACTGGACATTTTCCCGGACGCCCGCAGAAGGCCAGCGCTGAGTAATGGTCTTGCGACGTGTATAAAAACGAACCGCATCCGGACCATAAGCATGGAGATCACCAAACAGTGAGCGCTTCCAGCCACCAAAGCTATGATAAGCCACTGGCACTGGCAAAGGCACATTGATGCCAACCATTCCTACCCGGATGTGTGCGGAGAAATAGCGAGCGGCTTCCCCATCCCGGGTAAAGATGCAGGTACCATTACCGTATTCATGACGATCAATCAGGTCCATGGCTTCCTGCATACTGTTGACTCGGACAACCTGCAGAACGGGGCCAAAGATTTCGTTCTGATAGCTGGTCATTTCTGGCGTTACTCTGTCAATAAGGGTACCACCGACAAAGTAACCTTCCTGATAACCGGCGACCTCGGGCTGGCGACCATCAACCACGATCTCGGCTCCCTGCTCTTCGGCACTGTCAATAAAACCGACCACTTTTTCCTGGTGCTGTCGGGTAATGACCGGTCCAAAATCATTGGAGCTGTCGCTGTAAGCACCCACTTTCAGGGACTGCATGGCTTCTTTCAGCTTGCCTACCAACTGGTCGGCCGCTGCATCACCCACGGCAACGGCTACAGACAATGCCATACAACGCTCGCCGGAGGAACCAAAAGCTGCGCCCAGCAGCTGATTAACAGCATTATCCATCTCGGCATCAGGCATTACGATCGCGTGGTTCTTAGCACCACCCAATGCCTGGCATCTTTTGCCATTGGCTGTCGCTGTCGTGTAGATATACTCAGCGATGGGGGTAGATCCAACAAAGCTGATAGCCTCGATTCTTTTATCATGGAGTAGAGCATCCACAGCTTCCTTGTCACCATTGACAACATTCATGACACCTGCTGGCAGACCGGCTTCGTGCAGCAGTTGAGCCACGAACAGTGTTGAACTTGGCACCCGCTCGGAAGGCTTCAGAACAAAGGTATTGCCACAGACAATGGCCATCGGGTACATCCAGAGTGGCACCATGACCGGGAAGTTAAAGGGAGTGATCCCGGCAACAACCCCCAGAGACTGGAACTCGCTCCAGGAATCAATGCCTGGTCCGGCATTACTGCTGTGTTCTCCCTTTAACAGCTCTGGCGCACCGCAGGCATATTCAACGTTTTCAATACCACGCTGCAGCTCCCCCATGGCATCGTGGGAAATCTTGCCATGCTCCTGGCCAATCAATTCGCAGATACGCTCAGCATTCTGCTCAAGCAGCTCCTTGAATCGGAACATGATACGGGCACGCTTGATGGAAGGCGTGTTTCTCCACGCAGGGAAAGCTGCTTCTGCAGCAGCAACAGCTTCCTCTACTGTAGCTTTGGAAGCCAAAGCAACCTGCTTTTCAGCCTGACCGGTTGCCGGGTTATAAACCGCCTGATGACGTATATCATCATTGACTGCTCTACCATTGATCAGATGGCCAATTGTGTTCATGATTCACTCTATTGTTATTGTCAGAAATGCTTTTCTTAACTCTTGACTGACTTGTGCTGAATTAGTCCCAGAGCTGCTGGTAAATGGCTTTAATTTCTTCTGCGTCAGGCACCCTGGGATTATTAGCAGGTGACCCGGATGCCAGAGCCTGCAATGCCATGGTGTCCAGCACTTCAAAAAATGCAACTTTATCAATGCCAAATTCCTGTGGACCCGGAACTGAAAGCTCATCATTCAGAGCTTTCAGTTCGGTCAGCAGCTTATGGTTTGCCACTTCATCACTGTCTCCCTGTTCGGCAACACCCATAGCCCGCGCACAGTCGGCATAACGATCAGGCGCAGCGGGAATTGAATACTCAGTAACAGCCGGCAACAGCATGGCATTAGACAAGCCATGGGGAACATGGAAAAAAGCTCCAATAGGTCTGCTCATACCATGGACCAGAGCTACCGAGGCATTGGAAAAGGCGACACCCGCGAGGGTTGAGCCCAGCATCATGGCTTCACGGGCTTTTTCATCCTTGCCATTGTGATAGGCGGTACGCAGATTCGGTGCAATCAGGCGCATGGCTTCCAGAGCCTGGCTGTCACTGTACAAGCTGGCTTTTTTACTGACATATGCCTCCATAGCATGGGTCAGTGCATCAATACCTGTGTCTGCTGTCGTACGGGGAGGCACACTCAATGTCAGGTTATAGTCCACCAGTGCTGCTGACGGCATATAAGCAGCCCCGACACAGAGCATTTTTTCGTCACAGGATTCATCTGTGATAATGGTGACTCGAGTGGCCTCAGAACCCGTACCGGCCGTAGTGGGTATAGCAATCACCGGCAGTCCGGGCTGATCCATGATCCTTGGGAACTTATAATCCCGCATTTCACCACCAAAGCATGAGAGAACAGCTATTGCCTTTGCACTGTCGATAGGGCTGCCTCCACCGAGAGCAACAACACAGTCGTAGCTTCCCTGCCTGGCCATTTCAACACCCGCCTGAATGGAGCCGACGGTGGGTTCCGGAACGGTATCTGCAAAAACACTGGAATCAATGTCGTTTTTTGTCAGACAGTCCTGCAGTGCCTGGACATAACCTAGCTGAACCATCATGGCATCAGTAATAATGAGAGGCTTCGCACAGCTCAGACTAGTCAGAACATCAGGAAGAGCCAGGCTGGCCCCCGCCCCCACCTGCATGATGCGGGGCAAAATCACTCGCGTAGACATAACAAACCTCGTCTAATCTACTGAAATGGCTGTGTACCTCTTGCGCACAGCCAATATCTATCAGGAACGTCCATTTCTTGCCATGGACACCTTGTAAGCCTCTTCACCTGGTAAAGCCTCCTCGCGCAGGGCCTTGATAAGTCCATAAGTGGCAAGAAACAGAATGATCGAGAATGGCAGGGCCGCGACAATAGAAGCTGTTTGCAGAGCCTTAAGACCACCGGCATACAGCAAAACGGCTGCCGAGGCACCAATCACCAGTCCCCAAAACACTCTGTACCGGGCAGGCGGATTATCACTCCCCATGGACACCAGGGTACAGATCACCAGGGTCGCCGAGTCCCCGGAGGTAACAAAATAAGTCACCAGCAAAATGGTGCAGATGCCCGCCATCAGCGCGGACATCAACTCATTCTCAATCAGCAGCTGCACAGTGGTAAACAGAGCAGTAGTGATATCCTTGTTCACAGCCTCTGTGACACCGCCGTCACCGTAAAGTTCCAGATAGAAGGCACTGTTACCAAATATAGTGATCCAGAAAGCTGCCAGTGTCGTAGGTGCAACGAGAACACCAAGGACAAATTCACGAATGGTCCGGCCCTTGGAGATACGGGCAATGAACATGCTGACAAAAGGAGCCCAGGCAATCCACCAGCCCCAATAGAAGATAGTCCACCATCCCTGCCATTGAGCGCCTGGCTCTGGATCAACCCATAACCCCAGGGAAACGGCATTCAACAGATAGTCACCGGTATTGGTAAAGAATGCACCCAGCAGATAGGCAGTAGGCCCAAAGATGACGAACAGACCCAGAATGACTATGGTCAGATGCATATTGAAAACACTAAGGATACGAATGCCTTTGTTCAAACCGGTCAGTACCGAAAGCGTTGCCACAACCGAAATAACTGCGATCAGGATCACTTGATTGGTGGTCGACACTTCTATGCCCAATAGATAGCCCAGCCCGGCATTCATCTGTTGTGCACCCAGTCCCAGCGAAGTAGCTATGCCGAATACGGTTCCGAATACTGCCAGCAAGTCAGCTGCATGGCCGATAGGCCCATAAATCCTGTCACCGAAGATGGGGTAGAGGCTTGAGCGGATAGTGATGGGAAGCCCTTTGCGATAGGCAAAATAGGCCAGAATCAGACCAGTAACAGAAAACAACCCCCAACCATGCAAACCCCAGTGAAAAATCGAGATTCTCATGGCTACCTGGGCCGCTTCTGCCGTCATGGCCTCGTCATCACTGATGAACGGATTGCTTTGAAAGTGGTAAATCGGTTCGGCAATACTCCAGAACAGGATTCCAATTCCGATGCCAGCACCAAACAACATGGAAAACCAGGCGAAATTACTGAACTCCGGTCTGTCATCATCACTGCCCAGACGAATATCACCGTAGCGGCTGAACACCAGCCAGACAGAAAAAAACAGGAAAAACGACATTATCCCTATGTAATACCAGCCCAGATCCGTAGCAATAAAGTTTTTTGCCGCCGTATAAACGCTATCGGCGTATTCAGGATCGGCAACGGTAAAAACAATAAATGCCAGAACCAGTAAAGCGGAACCAACGGCCATCGCTGGGTTGGCTCCCGCAAGCAAGCCAGCATACGGCGACGTATTATTTTTATTATTATTCATTTTTAACCCTTCTTTTTGAGGTATTGATCCTCAGGGACATCATCAAATGCGATTTGCACATCAGAGCACGCCATCATTATCAGTGGCTGGAAAAAAAATGAGAAACAATAAAATAGACACCTGAGACCAAATTATTTTTATAACAAACCCTTTTCCAGCAATAAAAAAAATCAGGTCTCAGGGGTATTTTTTTTTGCTGGTCGATCGGGCAATCCATTCATAACATTTTCCTTGCATAAACGCGTGCAATGAACGCACCGTATTTTAATAAAGATCTGCCTCTTTATTAGCAGGATTACCAGATGCACAATAAGAATAAATTGCCATTAAATGGTGTCAGGGTTGTTGATTTTGGCCAGCAGATTGCCGGTCCGGCTGTTGCCATGGTGCTGGCCGATCTGGGTGCAACCGTTGTCCATATTGATCCACCCGAAGGTCCTCAATGGGACCATCCCGCCAATGCTGTTCTGAATAGAAACAAACTCTGCCTGAAGCTTGATCTTAAAACTGAGTCTGGCTTGCTCCAGGCACTGTCATTGATTGAAAAAGCCGATATCGTCATCGAGAGCTTCAGACCCGACGTAATGAAACGTCTGGGCATTGATTTTCAGCAATTGAGAGAATCACGCCCCGACCTTATCTCATTGTCGATTCCCGGCTTTGCCAGTAATGACCAGTTGAGAAGGGAGTGGAAAGCCACTGAAGCCGTTGTTGCTGCTACTGCTGGTGCCTTCACGGACATGGGATTCAACCGAATTCTGATGGGTTTGAACCCAAGTTTTTCCCCTCTGCCTCTGGCCTCTTCCTACGCCACATCCCTGGCAGCCAGCTCAGTGGTTCTGGCGCTCACCGCACGTGAGAAAACCGGTAGAGGTGATCACATTGAAGTCCCTATTGTTGCCGCAATGATGGAAGGCCTCTCCTATAATTCTTACGTTGTCGAAGGATTGCCAGAGCGCTACAAAACCATGCGTGAGCATGAGATCGAGCATCGCAAGAGCAACAACATTCCCATGGCTCTCAGCTATGATGCGCTTCAGGAGTACCTGGACCCCTTCTACCGAACCTATGAATGCGCCGATGGCCGTATGTTCTACTGCGTATGCCCATCCCACCGTAATCATGCCCGCCGCTGCCTGGAGGCTCTGGGTATTTATGACGAGCTGCTGGCTGAGGGACTGCCAGACGTTAAAGATCTGCACCAGCCCATTAAGGAGTGGGACGGTGAAACGTCCATAGGCGTCTATCCATTACCGAAGAAATGGGCTGACATCATTGCAGCCAAAATGAAGAAAGTATTCCTGACCAAAACCTCACAAGAATGGGGAGAGATTTTCGGTGAAGGACAGATTCCAGGCGCTCCTCACAGAACAACCCGGGAATGGGTGAATGATGAGCACACCAACCAGTCTGGCCTGATCGTTGAGGTTAATGACCCCGTTTATGGTCTGATGAAACAACCTGGCCCCATTGCCTGGCTGGAAGAGTTTGCCGGACAAATGGTTACTCCCGCTCCGCGCAAGAATGTCAGCTATGAAGAGGCCCTCTTTGCGCTGAATACAGTCACGGACGAAGATGACCAGAGCCGATTTTCCGCTCGCCGCCAGCAGAAAGCCACTGCTCACTGGCTGGACGGACTGCGAATTCTTGATCTGACCAATGTTATTGCCGGCCCACACTCTACCGCCTTTATGGCACGCTTTGGTGCCGAAGTGATTAAGCTGGATCCGGTCACCCCTCTTTATGATCCTCTGATTGGTACCCTGTTTACCTTCCAGACCGGCGTTGGTAAACGCAGCGCGCTGGTCAACATCCTGTCTGAAGAAGGACGAGAGGTATTCAACAGATTGGTCAAGTCAGTGGATATAGTGGTTATCAATGCGCCTGAACGCCAGATGAAGCCTCTGGGTCTGGACCACGAATCACTGCAAGCCATTAACCCGGGCGTTCTCTTCTGCCGCCTGGATTGCCTGGGCGGTCCTTTGCCCGGTCCAAAAACCAATTACATTGGTTATGACGACATCATTCAGGCCAACAGTGGCATCATGAGTCGCTTTGGTGGCTCACAGACACCGGAAGAACACGCCCACCTCGGCACACTGGACGTCAACTGCGGTTTCTCCGGCGGACTGGCTATGGCGGTTGCTCTCTACCACCGCCAGAAAACAGGTCAGCCTACCCGGGCAAGAACGTCATTGTCTGCGGTAACCAATCTGGCACAGATTCCCTTTGCCTTTGACTACCAGGGAAGAGTTCCGTTTAATGAGCCTTCAGGTCGACAGGCTCTGGGTTATAACGCGCTGTCTCACTTCTATGAAACACAGGAGGGATGGATTTATCTGGACAGCAATGACTCCGAGCTGGGCAGACTGGGTCAGGTAGAAGGTCTCGGAGGTATAGTGACTGCTGACAATCTCTCATACTACCTGACAGAAGCCTTTAAAAGGGCTCCAGCCGTTTACTGGAAGTCCGCGTTGGATAAGGTAGATGTCGCTTCGGCCATTCCACAGGCTATTGAACATCTCAGAGAGCAATACAGCCGTGTTGCCGATGGTAAAGCAGGTACCAGCCTGGGCAGCTTTGCCTTCTCGATCTATCCTGAGCATCCCAGCGGCCACCAGATCACACAGATCGACCATTATTCCATTCGCCCCACAGAGTCAACTATCGTAGCCGCCACGCCTACTGAAAGGTTTGGTCATTCAACCAGGGAAGTGTTAGCTGAAATGGGTTATGACAGTGAGTCTATTGAATCAATGATTGAGCGTGGAATTGCGGGTACTGGCTGGGGCAAGGAGTTCCTTCCCAGCTGATAATCAGGTGGCAGCCATAACCTGCCACCTTCTTCCATAATGGTACTACATTTGGTGATAGCGCTTCGGCAAGTAAATGGAATTGTATATTTCAGGCTTAGTGGGCAGTGACTATGCATGGCAAATCATAGGGAGCATAGATATTCATTTCACGATGTGGTCCATCCTGCAAGTGAACTACACCAAATTATCGCCAGCTCTCTAACTGATTTTATTAGCCTGAATTCGTATCAACAAGTCAGAGGCATTCTTCGGTGAACTGCTGGCTGCAGGTCAGTCTATTGTCGGAAAGCCTCGCGAAAACATTGACGTTGACTTCGCATCTCCCAACGTTGTAATACCAATTCCGCCTTCTCAGTGAGGACATGTGTTTTGGATAGGTATCTGGCAAAAACAGCAGTCGGGCGTTATTATTGCCAGTTTGACCGATATCCACGCAATCTATTTTTCATGGCTGATGGTCATCGACTGTTTCTCCCCAGATGAGCAATACTCCTCATGCCCCAGACAGACGTTCCTTACCATAAGGCCCGCAAACGTTTCGGCCAGAACTTTCTTCACGATCATGGCGTTATCGGTGAGATCGTTGCGTCGATCAACCCGAAACAGGGCGAACATCTGGTTGAGATTGGTCCCGGCCAGGGAGCCCTGACCGCCGACGTGCTTGAGCGTGCCGGTGGACTGGACGTGGTAGAGCTGGACAGGGACCTGATTCCTACCCTGCTCCTGCGCTTTGGCCTGAATCCGAACTTTCATATTCACGAAGCCGATGCGCTGAAATTTGATTTTGCCAGCCTGAAAACCGATGACCGGCCACTGCGTATCATTGGCAACCTGCCCTACAACATTTCAACCCCGTTAATCTTTCACCTGTTAAGCTTTGAAAGCATGATTCAGGATATGCATTTCATGCTGCAGAAAGAAGTGGTTCAGCGCCTGGCCGCCGCACCGGGGGAAAAACACTATGGTCGCCTGGGCATCATGGCGCAGTATTACTGCAAGGTCGATTACCTGTTTACGGTAGGGCCCGGAGCATTCAAGCCTGCGCCCAAAGTCGACTCAGCCATCGTGCGAATGACCCCGTATCATGAGCTACCTCATCCCTGTAAAGATATTCTGAAACTGGAACAGGTTGTTCGGGATGCTTTCAGCCAGCGGCGTAAAACTATCCGTAATACACTCAAGCAGCATCTCAAGGCAGAAGAGCTTGAGGCACTGGGCATTGATCCTGCCGCCCGGCCAGAAGTACTGACGCTTGCCGATTTTGTTCGAATAGCCGACTACTTGATCGATAGACAACATTAACAGCTCAGGAACAGCCAATGACCACCTACGCAGTCGGGGACATCCAGGGTTGTTATGACCCTCTGCGACAACTGTTGGATAAACTCAAGTTTGACCCTGAGCACGATGTCCTCTGGGTTGCTGGTGATATGGTCAATCGCGGCCCGGAATCTCTGGCAACACTGCGCTACCTGAAAAGTCTTGGCAATAGCTGTATCGCCGTTCTCGGGAATCACGATCTGCACCTTCTGGCCGTGGCCTGCGGCATTCGCAAGCAGAAAAGCAAAGACACCCTGAGTGAAGTGCTGGAAGCCCCTGATGCTGATGAGCTGCTCCAGTGGCTACGCTTTCTTCCAATGCTGCACCATGACGCCCAGCGAAAGATTACCATGGTGCATGCCGGTATTCCTCCTGTCTGGACTATTAACCAGGCTATCGAACAAGCCCGGGAACTGGAGCAGGCTCTGCGGTCTGAAGACCATGTCAAATGGCTCAAAAAGATTTTCAAAAACACTAAGCCTCAGCCATGGGATGATGAGCTTAAGCTGAAGAAAAGACTTCGGCTTACCGCAGCCTACTTTACCCAGATGCGCTTCTGTAATGACCATGGAATGCTGGACCTGGAAAGCAAAGGGTCTGTCCCGAAAAACGGTTATGCGCCCTGGTTCAGCTTTTCCGGGAGCCCCTGCTTTCGAGAACAGATCATTTTTGGTCACTGGGCAGCGCTTGATGGGGTCAGTGGTCATGATAATATCCACGCCCTGGACACTGGCTGCGTCTGGGGTAAAAGCCTGACCGCAATCAATGTGGACGGTTTTCAACGAACCGAAGTTTTCAATTAAAAACACACGACAGATCAGGCTCTGTTGACCAAAGGTAACAGGCCTGTTGGCTACTGCAACTTACTTCCACAAGGCGGACCGGGGAGATCTAACCAAACCGGTTCAACGCAGCCTGAAGGCAGCTATAAAAGCCAGACTGCACATCCCGCTGAACGTGCAGTGAAACCTCAGCAGGCCCTAATGACCCACTGTATTTGACCGAAACAAACAGTAATCAGTTCTCAATTTCAGAGGATTATCTGTTTTTATGAACGCTCTGATATAAACTGGGCGGAAGTAAACTTATAAGTAGTTGGCCAAATGGAATTGTATTATCTGGTCGAGTGACAGTTACTATGCAAGGCACAACGAAGGGAGCATAGCCTTAGCTATGTGACTGGAGTTGTAACGCAGCAGAGTGACAGTCCACTTGGCCAGATAATAGGATTCCATTTGGTTAACTACTTAATCTGCTCATCAAGAAGAACAGCTATGGATCGCGCACACAATGGCCGCAAAACCAACCAAAACAGCCACCTTTGTCTGGCAGGGCAAAGATAAAGCCGGCAAAAAGATCAAAGGGGAAATGCAAAGTGCCAGTGCTGCGCTGGTCAAGGCTGAACTCAGAAAACAGGGCATCCTGGCGACCAAAGTCTCTAAAAAAAGCCTCTCCATTGGGCTTGGAGGGGGTAAGGTCAAGCCCATGGACATAGCCCTGTTCACCCGCCAGATGGCAACCATGATGAAGGCAGGGGTACCACTGCTTCAGGCCTTTGACATTACCTCCGGCGGTATTGAGAAAGAGGCCATGAGGAACCTGGTTGGCAAGATCAAGAATGAAGTGGCCTCAGGCAGCACTTTTGCCGATTCCCTCAGACAACACCCGGATTATTTTGACGACCTGTACTGCAATCTCGTTGCCTCTGGTGAACAGTCTGGAGCACTTGAGACATTGCTGGATCGAATCGCTACCTACAAAGAAAAAACCGAAGCCCTCAAGGCAAAAATCAAGAAAGCGATGAACTATCCAATTGCAGTAGTGCTTATTGCGATGATCGTTACCGTCATCCTTCTGGTGAAGGTGGTCCCTCAATTTGAAGAGGTTTTCCAGGGCTTCGGTGCTGAGCTACCCGCCTTTACCCAGGTTGTCATCAACATATCAGAGGTTGTCCAGGAATATTGGCATATCGTCCTCGGCGCTTTGGTCGCTGGCGGCTTCCTGATATCACGGACACTGAAGTCATCCAAGGCAGCCAGAGATGGTCTGGATCGCCTGATGCTGAAGCTGCCGATTATTGGTGAAATTCTAGATAAATCCGCCGTTGCCCGTTTTGGCCGAACCCTGTCAACCACCTTTGCCGCCGGGGTTCCCCTGGTCGATGCTCTCGACTCGGTCGCTGGTGCAGCAGGCAATGTCGTTTATGCCAATGCGGCAAGAAAAATTAAAGAAGATGTATCCACCGGTCAACAGCTACAGTTTGCCATGAAAAGCACCGGGATATTCCCGCCTATGGCGATACAAATGGTCTCTATCGGTGAGGAATCAGGCTCTCTGGATGAGATGCTTGATAAAGTCGCCACCTTCTATGAAGA
This sequence comes from Thalassotalea sp. G20_0, assembly GCF_017744175.1. Classification (NCBI taxonomy): domain Bacteria; kingdom Pseudomonadati; phylum Pseudomonadota; class Gammaproteobacteria; order Alteromonadales; family Colwelliaceae; genus Thalassotalea; species Thalassotalea sp. G20_0. The sequence continues at coordinate 31,805 of NZ_JAGHQV010000008.1, forward strand.
AGAAGTGGATAATATGGTTGATGGCATGACCAGCCTTATGGAACCCATCATCATGTCGGTACTGGGTGTACTGGTGGGCGGCCTGATTGTTGCCATGTATCTGCCAATCTTCCAGTTGGGTTCTGTTGTTTAACGAACCTCCTGATCGCCTTTTTATCGTTTCAATATCTTCAATTCGGGGCTTAAGGCCCCGAAAAATAATAAATTTTATATAACAACTTCACACGCCTTTATCGTTTCATTTATCCTCAAAATATTCTTTTTACTCAGAGTATTGAAGTGGTTATAGTTTTCCGTACACGCAGACTCGAGTACTCTCAAAGCCCCTCAGACTCTGGTTCTTCATCTTACTTCGTTATTGCGGTTCGAAACAGACTGCTGCACTGCAGATCCAAGGTCATTTTCTTTGCTTGGGGAGTAAAGCCGACAACGATGTTAACTGTTTGTAGTGGGGGCTTCTAATCGGGAGCCAGGGGGGGCATAGGTTGTCGAACTACAACAGGGGAGCATCAGAATGGCTGCGGGAAAAAATTGAACTTATTCCTTTTTTTCTGGTCTGGTGTGATGCTCTGGATAATTCTTCCAAGAATCTGAAGATTGACGTCAATCACACTACAGGGTAAACAGATATGGTTCCCACATCGTTTTCTGGCGTGAAATTTGCGAAACTTGATGATCAGCCAAATTTGCCCGAGAATCAGTCTACTGAGCCTGAGTTAGAGACAATTGTCAGAAAAAATCTTAAAGCCCTTAAAAAGGCTAATGAGAAGCAAGCATCATCGTCAGATGCACCATCCACTTTAGAGTCTTCCAACCCCGATGGGCCGGTAACTCCCATTCAGCATTGGTTCTGGGACTTGACTGTCAATCATCATAAAACCAGCTCCATGGCCAAAATTTCCCAGGCTATCCAGGAAGGCAAAGAAATTCTGGAGCAAAATCCAGCCCTGTCCATCAATGATTGTCTGTGGTGGCCAGAATGGAAATATGTAACGGGTTTAATGTCTGTCGTAGCAAACGGTGGCGGTGAGGTTGCCATTGATTTAATCACTGAAATGGGTGCTGATCCTTTTATTGAGGACTGTAACAGGAAAAATTTGCTGCACCTGTTGATTGCCAAAGGACATAAAAAAGCTTCAATAAGTGGAAATCAAAAACAATACCCAGTGTTCACAAAAATAATACAATCAGAAAGTTTACCAGTCAGCAGGCATATAAACTCACAGGATAAATACGGTCTGACACCATTGCATTATGCTTGCGCCAGGCGAGATCAGGCCTATATCCAACCCCTTATCGAGAGGGGAAGCGACCCTGCCATTAAAGATATCAATGGCAATAATTGTCTGGACGTATTACTGATGAGCGAGCAGAGTAGACTCAATCTTATTTCCCTGGCAGTAGCCATTGAAGCTCAGTCGTTAAGCCATAGCAGGGTCTTGGCTGACTATAGATTGGACGGAAGTCAAAACTACTTTTTTCGGGATAAACCTATAGCTAATGTATTTGAGTCCTCCGCTACTCTGTTTAATCACTTAACCTTCAATTTAAAAGCGTTTATCAGTTGTCTGGAACAACCATCTGATGACTGCATGAGCTATCTGGTCGATTTGCTGCTCTCTGCCATGGCCACTCCCGAGGCAGTTACAGAGGATAAAGACAATAAGGGTGTTGCTGAGACAGCAAAAAAACATGGACTCCTTACTGGTATCACGACTGAAGGTGATGGCAAAAAACTGGCGACAGCTCTTTAATCCTGGCTTCGTCAGTAAAATGAACTTCTGAACAAAACAGCAGTCTGCTTTTTATATTCTCATGAATTAATGAAATATAATTATGCATCCAACCTCTGCTGGTATTGGTGGCCAATACCCAAGACCAGATAATGATGAGAACCAACCGGATAACCGTGCCGCTTCTTCAAGGCGTGGACGATATCGACAGGGTACAGTCACACATTGGGATAATCCCCCCAGTACGACCCCGAGACGTCATGAATGTCACCATTCTTTTGACCCATACTCTTCTCAATATCTGCAGCGCCGTTCAGTAAACCCTGCTCAAGATTTTAATGCCCTCATCGAACAGGAAATAATGGATGACCTGTTGAGAAAATCCGGTCGCTTCGGTCATCGCTATGACGGGAGACATCACGGCCAATATGCCAGTTCAATTAAAAAATACACCTCAGCTGCTAAAAGACCGTTAAATCGAGCGGAACAAGGCCAGCTGATACGTCTGCTGCAAAATTTTACTGCAACACGGCATTGGAATTGGCGAAGCCTGACGACAACACTTCATTCATTGACTTCAGCGGGTGTTTTTACCACTCATAAACCAATGGATCCGCGTGTTAAGCGTACACAAGCTGCCTTATTGTCAACGCTACTCGATGCAATAATATTCAAGTTCAGCCAAAAACCTCAAGCCAGGGATATCGATGCTCAGGGTATCGCCAACCTGCTGTGGGCCATGGCGAAACTGGTGGACCACGGGCAGGAGCAGACACCAGAGTTCAAAGAGGCTTTGGCCGCGCTGTTGCCCCATGTGAACACACACCAAGACCAATTTATTCCTCAGCATATCGCCAACTTGCTGTGGGCCATGGCAAAACTGGTGAACAACGGGCAGGAGCGGACACCAAAACTCACCGAGGCCGTGGCCGCACTGTTGCCCCACGTGAACGCACAGAAAGCTAACTTTAAACCACAGGGTATCGCCAACCTGCTGTGGGCCATGGCGAAACTAATGGACTACGGGCAGGAGCCGACACCAGAGTTCAAAGAAGCCCTGGCCGCACTGTTGCCCCACGTGAACGCACATAAAGATCAATTTATTCCTCAGCATATTGCTAACCTGCTGTGGGCCATGGCGAAACTGGTGGGCAACGCGGAGTGGGCACCAGAGTTTAAAGAAGCTGTGGCCGCGCTGTTGCCCCATGTGAACGCGCACCAAGACCAATTTATTCCTCAGCATATCGCCAACCTGCTTTTGGCCATGGCGAAACTGGTGGACTACGGGCAAGAGCGAACACCAGAGTTCAACAAGGCCGTGGCCGCGCTGTTGCCCCACGTGAACGCACAGAAAACTCATTTTAAACCACAGGAAATCGCCAACCTGCTGTGTGCCATGGCGAAACTGGTGGACAACAGGCAGGAGCTGACACCAGAACTCAAAGAGGCCGTGGTTGCGCTGTTGCCCCTCGTAAACGCACAGAGGGCTAACTTCAAACCACAGGAAATCGCCAACCTCCTGTGGGCCATGGCGAAACTGGTGGACAATGGGCAGAAGCCGACAACAGAACTCAAAGAGACCGTAGCCGCCCTGTTGCCCTGCGTGAACGTACAGAAAGACCAATTTATTCCTCAGCATATTGCCAACCTGGTGTGGGCCATGGCGAAACTGGTGGACTACGGGCAGGAGTGGATACCAGGGCTTAAAGAGGCCGTGGCTACGCTATTGCCCCACGTGAAAGCACAGAAAAACCAATTTAATGCCCAGGGTATCGCCAACCTGCTGTGGGCCATAGCGAAACTGTTGGACCACGGGCACGAACAGACACCAGAGTTCAAAGAGGTCGTGGCCGCGCTGTTACCCCACGTGAACACACAAAAATACCAATTTATTCCTCAGCATATCGCCGTGCTGCTGTGGGCCATGGCGAAACTGGTAGACAAAGGACAGAAGCTGACGCCAGAATTCAAGGAGGCCGTGGCCGCGCTGTTACCCCTTGTGACCCCACAGAAAGACCAATTTATTTCTCAGCATATCGCCAACCTGCTGTGGGCTATGGCGAAACTGGGTGAGTTCGTAGAGCTGAACCAGGTTATCTCTTCGTTCGAATATCTTGTCCAGCGAATCAGCAACAACCCACAGCTCTCTCAGCAAGAGATATTTATGTCTCTCTGGGGAATAATGGTCTGCTGTGCCAGGTTGTCTCTGGTCTCCAATACCAATAACGTGCTTGAAAAGCACCTGAATGATCTGTTTACTCGCCTGGAAAATACCTCCCCAAACAATAAGGAGGATCGATCCATCATGGCCATGGCCGCAAGCTGGCTTGGCAGAACGTGTCCGGTCGTCCCCCATTACCAGACAAACATTTCAAAACCTCAAACCGACTTCCGCGATCAACTCCAATCATGCATTCCATCCTTGAAGATTGAAGAAGAAAAGAGCCTGAACGCATTACCGCCGGTTGACCTGCTACTGCCAGATCACAACATTGTGATTGAAGTTCAGGGATCGTCTCATTATGTGGGCGGTGATTTCAAAACCAGGAATGGTTCCACTCTGCTTAAAATCGCACTGCTGCAAAAAGCAGGATTTGAGGTCATTGAAATTCCGGTTAACATGCTCTTGAGTCAGGATTTAATGAAACCATACATTAATCAAATAAAGACCAGGGTAGACATCCCGCCACAGGGTCATGGCTCTGTATCACATAAAAAAGGGGGGTCAGATGAGGTAAGCGTTACTGCAGATAAAGAATGGCAACCCTCAGATCACTGTTACATAATCACCGAAGAACATTCAGAAGAGCAAATCATTTCCTCCCTTCCATCATGACTCAAGAACCGTTTTCACATGCCAGGAGAGCTTTCAGCTTTTCGACCATACCCACAGGTGATCCAGATTGATCAATGGTTGTCACTGTTTGGTAGATGGGTTTCCCCAATTGCTTGTGTTTATAGACACTTGAGCAAAATGAACTTCTGAACAAAAGAGCAGTCTGCTTTTTATATTCTCATGAATTAATGAAATATAATTATGCATCCAACCTCTGCTGGTGTTGGTGGTCAATACCCAAGACCAGATAATGATGAGAACCAATCGGATAACCGTGCCGCTTCTTCAAGGCGTGGGCGATATCGACAGGGTACAGTCACACATTGGGATAATCCCCCCCGCACAACCCCGAGACGTCATGAATGTCACCATTCTTCTGGCCCATACTCTTCTCAATATCTGCAGCGCCGTTCAGTAAACCAAACTCAAGATTTTAATGCCCTCATCCAACAAGAAAAAATGGATGGTCTGGTGAATAAATCCGATCGTTTCGGTCATCGCTATGATGGGAGGTATCACGGTCAATATGCCAGTTCAATTAAAAAATACACGTCAGCTGCTAAAAGACCGTTAAATCGAACGGAACAAAACCAACTGATACGTTTTCTGCAAAATTTTACCGCAACGAGAAGCTGGAATTGGCGGAGCATGACGACAACACTTCACTCATTGGCTGCAGCGGGCGTGTTTACCCCACATCCACCCATCGATGAGCGTGTCAAGTCTACTCAAGCTAAGGTATTGTCAACGCTACTTGATGCAATAACGTTCAAGTGCAACCAAAAACCTGAAGCCTGGGATATTGATGCCCAGGGAGTCGCCAACTTGCTGTGGGCCGTGGCGAAACTGGTGGACAGGGGGCAAGAGCGGACACCAGAGATCAAAGAGACCGTGGCCGCGCTGTTGCCACACGTGAACGCACAGAAAGCTAGCTTTAAATCACAGGAAATCTCCAACCTATTGTGGGCCATGGCGAAACTGTCGAACAACGGGCAGAAGCAGACACCGGGGCTGAAAAAGACTGTGGCCCTGCTGTTGCCCCATGTGAACGCACACAAAGACCAATTTATTCCTCAGCATATCGCCAACCTGCTGTGGGCCATGGTGAAACTGGTGGACAACGGTCAGGAGCTGACACCAGAATTCAAAGAGACCGTGGCTGCGCTGTTGCCCCACGTGTACGCACAAAAAGACCAATTTATTCCTCAGCATATCGCCAACCTGCTGTGGGCCATGGTGAAACTGTTGGACAACGGGCTGGTACAGACACCAGGCCTCAACAAAGCCTTGGCCGGGCTGTTGTCCCACGTAAACGCACAGAAAAACCAATTTAATGCCCAGGATATCGTCAACCTGCTGTGGGCCATGGCGAAGCTGGCGGACAACGGGCAGGAGCAGACACCGGAGCTCAAAGAGGCCGTGGCCGCGTTGTTGCCCTGCGTGAACGCAGGGAAAAACAAATTTATTCCTCAGGGTATCGCCAACCTGCTGTGGGCCATGGCGAAACTGGTGGACAACGGGCAGAAGCGAACAGCAGAACTCAAACAGGCCGTGGCCGCGCTGTTGCCCCACGTGAACATACAGAAAGACCAATTTATTCCTCAGCAGATCACCAACCTGCTGTGGGCCATGGCGAAACTCGTGGACAATGGCCAGGAGCAAACACCAGAGTTCAACGCGGCTGTGGCCGCGCTGTTGCCCCACGTGAACGCACAGAGAGACCAATTTAATGCCCAGGGTATCGCCAACCTGCTGTGGGCCATGGCGAAACTGAAACTGGTGGACAATGGGCTGAAGCAGATACCAGGGCTCAACGAGGCCATGGCCGTGCTGTTGCCCCACGTGAGCGTTCAGAAAGACCAATTTACTCCTCAGCAGATCGCCAACCTACTGTGGGCCATGGCGAAACTGGTGGGCAATGGTCTGGAGCAGACACCCGGGCTCAACGAGGCCGTGGCCGTGCTGTTGCCCCGTGTGAGCGTTCAGAAAGACCAATTTATTCCTCAGCAGATCGCCAACCTGCTGTGGGCCATGGCAAAACTGGTGGACAATGGTCTGGAGCAGACACCAGGGCTCAACGAGGCCGTGGCTGTGCTGTTGCCCCATGTGAGCGTAGAGAAAGACCAATTTAATGCCCAGGATATCGCCAACCTGCTGTGGGCCATGGCGAAACTGGTGAACAACGGGCAGGAGCAGACACCGGGGCTTAAACAAGCTGTGTTCGCGCTGTTGCCGCACGTGAACGCGCAGAAAGACCAGTTTCACGCCCAGGGTATCGCCAACCTGCTGTGGGCCATGGGAAGGCTGGGTGAACTCATTGAGCTGGATGTGAGTACATCCACGTTCGAATCGCTTGTCTACAAAATCAGTGAAAACCCACACTTCTCTCAGCAAGATATATTGATGTCTCTCTGGGGAATAATGGTATGCTGTGCCAGGTGGTTTCTGGTTTCCAAGGCCAATAAAAATAACTGGCTTGAAAAGCACATGGACGACCTGTTTACTCTTCTGGAAAATATATCCCTGGACAATGAAGAGGATCAATCCATCATGGCCATGGCCGCAAGCTGGCTTGGGAGAACTTGTCCGGTCGTCCCCCATTACCGGACGATCATTTCAAAACCTCAAACCTTCTTCCGCGATCAACTCCAATCATGCATTCCATCTTTGAAGATTGAAGAAGAAAAGAGTCTGAACTCATTACCTCCCGTTGACCTGCTACTGCCAGATTACAACATGATTATTGAAATTCAGGGTCCTTCTCATTTCGTGATTGATGATTTTAAAACCAGGAATGGTTCGACTCTGCTTAAACTCGCACTGCTGAAAAAATCAGGATTTGAGGTCATTGAAATCCCGGTTTACCAACTTTGGAGCCAGGATTTAATGAAACTATGCATTGATCAAATAAAGACCAGGACAGACATATCACCACAGGGTTATGGCTCTGTATCAGTTAAAGATCACTGTGACTTAACCACCGAAGAACATTTAGAAGATCAAACAAGCAAACCAAAAAGAAAAAAGAAAAGGAAGAGAAGAAAAAAGCCAGTAATCTCCTCCCTTCCATCATGACTCAAGAACCGTTTTCACATGCCAGGAGAGCTTCCAGCTTTTCGACCATACCCACAGGTGATCCAGATTGATCAATGGTTGTCACTGTTTGGTAGATGGGTTTCCCCAATTGCTTGTGTTTATAGACATTTGATCAAAATGAACTTCTGAACAAAAGAGCAGTCTGTTTTTATATTCTCATGAATTAATGAAATATAATTATGTATCCAACCTCTGCTGGTATTGGTGGTCAATACCCAAGACCGGGTAATGATGAGAACCAACCGGATAACCGTGCCGCTTCTTCAAGGCGTGGGCGATATCGACAGGGTACAGTCACACATTGGGATAATCCCCCCCGAACGACCCCGAGACGTCATGAATGTCACCATTCTTCTGGCCCATACTCTTCTCAATATCTGCAGCGCCGTTCAGTAAACCCTGCTCAAGATTTTAATGCCCTCATCAAACAGGAAATAATGGATGACCTGTTGAGAAAATCCGGTCGCTTCGGTCATCGCTATGACGGGAGATATCACGGCCAATATGCCAGTTCAATTAAAAAATACACGACAGCTGCTAAAAGACCGTTAAATCGAGCGGAACAAGGCCAGCTGATACGTCTGCTGCAAAATTTTACTGCAACACGGCATTGGAATTGGCGAAGCCTGACGACAACACTTCATTCATTGACTTCAGCGGGTGTTTTTACCCCTCATAAACCCATGGATGAGCGTGTGAAGCTGACTCAAGCTGCCTTATTGTCAACGCTACTTGATGCAATAATATTTAACTGCAACCAAAAACCTCAAGCCAGAGATATTGATACCCGGGGAATCGCCAACCTGCTGTGGGCCATGGCGAAACTGGTGGACAACGGGCAGGAGCAGACACCAGAGTTCAACGAGGCCGTAGCCGCCCTATTGTCCCACCTGAACGAAAAGAAAGACCAATTTAATACCCAGGATATCGCCAACTTGCTGTGGGCCATAGCGAAACTGGTGGACAACGGGCAGGAGCAGACAACAGGCCTCAAAGCGACAGCCGTCGCGCTGTTGCCCCACGTGAACGCACAGAAAGACCAATTTATTCCTCAGCATATCGCCAACCTGCTGTGGGCTATGGCGAAACTGGTGAACAATGGGCAGGAGCGGACACCAGAGTTCAACGAGGCTCTGGCAGCGCTGTGGCCCCACGTGAACCTGCAGAAAAACCAATTTAATGCCCAGAATATCACCAACCTGCTGTGGGCCATGGCCAAACTGGTGGACAACAGACAGGAGTGGACACCAGGGCTCAACGAGGCGGTAGCCGCGCTGTTACCCCTCGTGCAGGTAAAGAAAAACCAATTTAATGCCCAGGGTACCGTCAACCTGCTGTGGGCCATGGCCAAACTGGTGGACAACGGGCAGGAGCAGACACCAGAGTTCAACGAGGCTGTGGCCGTGCTGTTGCACCGGGTGAAAGCGCAGAAGGACCAATTTAAGGCCCGGGCTATCGTCAACCTCCTCTGGGCCATGGCGAAACTGGTGGAAAACGGGCAGAAGCGGACACCGGGGTTCAAAGAGACCATGGCCGCACTGTTGCCCCACGTGAACGCACAGAAAGCTGACTTTAAACCACAGGAAATCGCCAACCTGCTGTGGGCCATGGCGAAACTGGTGGACAATGGGCAAGAGCGGACACCAAGACTCAACGAGGCCGTGGCTGCGCTGTTACCCCGGGTGAACGCACAGAAAGCTGACTTTAGACCACAGGGTATCGTCAACCTGCTGTGGGCCATGGCGAAACTGGTGGACTACGGGCAGGAGCGGACATCAAGACTCAACGAGGCCGTGGCTGCGCTGTTGCCCCACGTGAACGCACAGAAAGCTGACTTTAAACCACAGGGTATCGCCAATCTGCTGTGGGCCATGGCGAAACTGGTGGACAATGGCCAGGAGCAAACACCAGAGTTCAAAGAGGCCGTAGTCGCGCTGTTGCCCCACGTGAACACACAGAAAAACCGGGTTAATGCTCAGGATATCGCCAACCTGCTGTGGGCCATGGCGAAACTGGTGAACAACGGACTGGAGCTAACACCGGGGCTCAAAGAGGCCGTGGCCGCGCTGTTGCCCCACGTGGAAACACAGAAAGACCAATTTATTCCCCAGCATATCGTCAATCTGCTGTGGTCCATGGCGAAACTGGTGGACAGCGGGCAGGAGCGGACACCAGAACTCAACAAAGCTGCGACCGTTCTGTTGCCCCTGGTGAATATACAGAAAGCCAGCTTTAAACTGCAGGAAATCGCCAACCTGCTGTGGGCCATGGCGAAACTGGCGGACAACGAACAGGAACAGCCACCAGAGATCATAGAGACTGTGACCGCCCTGTTACCCCACGTGACACAGAAGGCTAACTTTAATCCAAAGGAAATCGCCAACCTGCTGTGGGCCATGGCGAAACTGGTGGACAATGGGCAGGACCGGATACCAGGGCTCAACGAGGCCGTGGCCGCGCTGTTGCCCCATGTGAACGGACAGAAAGCTAACTTTAAACCACAGGGAATTTCCAACCTGCTGTGGGCCATGGCAAAACTGGTGGACAACGGGCAGGAGCAGACTCCAAAACTTAATGAGGCAGTTGTCGCGCTGTTGCACCAGGTGAACACACAGAAAGATCAATTTGCTGCCCAGGCTATCGCCAACCTGCTATGGGCCATGGCGAAACTGTTGGACAACGGGCAGGGGCAGGCACCAGGGATCAAAGCTACCGTGGCTATTCTGTTGCCCATGGTGAATATACAGAAAGCTAACTTTAAACCACTGGAAATCACCAGTCTGCTGTGGGCCATGGCGAAACTGGTGGACAACGGGCAGGAGAAGACACCAGAGCTCCAAGAGGCCGTGGCCGTACTGTTACCCCACGTAATCGCACAGAAAGACCAATTTCATGCCAAAGGTATCGCCAACCTGCTGTGGGCCATGGCGAAACTGGGTGAGTTCGTTGAGCTGAACGCAGTTACCTCTACGTTCGAATCACTTGTCTACCGAATCAGTGAAAACCCTCAGCTCTCCCGGCAAACGATATTGATGTCTCTATGGGGAGTGATGGTTTGCTGTGCCAGGTTGACTCTGGACGGCAATGGCAATAAAAATAACGTGCTTGAAAAGCAAATGAATGTCCTGTTTACACGCATGGAAAATACCTCCCCGGATAATCAGGAGGAACATTCCATCATTGCCATGGCCGCCAGTTGGCTTGGGAGAGCCTGTCCGGTCGTCCCCCACTACCAGACAACCATTTCAACACCTCAAACCGACTTCCGCGATCAACTCCAATCATGCATTCCATCCTTGAAGATTGAAGAAGAAAAGAGTCTGCATGCATTACCGCCGGTTGACCTGCTACTGCCAGATCACAACATGGTGATTGAAGTTCAGGGATCGTCTCATTATGTGGGCGGTGATTTCAAAACCAGAAATGGTTCCACTCTGCTTAAAATCGCACTGCTGCAAAAATCAGGATTTGAGGTCATTGAAATCCCGGTTAACCAGCTTGGGAGCCAGGACTCAATGAAACCATGTATTGATCGAATAAAAGCCAGGGTAGACCTCCTGCCACAGGGCCAAGGCTCTATTTCACTTAGCGGCTGTGTTAAAACTACTTAAGCCTTCTCAGCATTATGCGAATGCTATATGGCGTTTTCTGCCTTTTATTTTCTTTCCACCATCATAGCCTCGCCCCCCCCTTTTACCGATGTTTTCACGTATTGGGAGTCAATGCCTGCTGCTTTGGTTGTGGCTCTTTCCCGCCTGAATTCGTACCTGATTGAGCTACAGCTGTTAAACAGTTAGCCTCTCTTGATATAACGAAATTTATGCAACTCACTCATACAAATAAAACAATTTTTTCTTTTTATTCTTTAGGACATCATTTAAATGGCATTTAAATTATCAAAACCAGCTCCCCTGACCGTCGCTGCTATTGCTGTTATGGTTAGCGCATACTCCCTTATTCCGGAAAAACAAACGGGCATCGCCTTCGACCCGGATAAAACTTACCAGTTCACGGTACTGCACACTAATGACCATCATGGTCGGTTCTGGCATGACAGGCAAGATCAGTTCGGGATGGCAGCCCGCATGACTTTGATTGAGGAGATTCGCAAAGAAGTATCTGAAGAAGGTGGACATGTGCTGCTACTGTCCGGGGGCGACATTAATACAGGTGTACCCGAGTCAGACCTGCAGGACGCTGTCCCTGACTTCAAAGGCATGAATATGCTTGGGTACGATGCAATGGCTGTTGGCAACCATGAATTTGATAACCCGCGAGATATATTGACGATGCAGGAAGAACTGGCAGAGTTTCCATTCCTGTCAGCCAATATTGTCGATCAGGAAAGTGGGGAGCCATTGTTTGCGCCTTACACCATGTTCAATCTTGATGGTCTTCGTGTCGCGGTTATGGGTTTAACCACAGACGATACCCCTAAAACGTCTAATCCTGAGAATGTGCAAGGTCTGACATTTGCAAGCCCGATTGAGGTAGCGCGTGAATTACTGCCCAAACTGGAAGAGAAGGCCGATGTGATCATTGCTTCAACGCACATGGGTCACTACCCCAATGGCAATCATGGTGTTAAGGCTCCCGGTGATGTAACGCTTGCTCGAACCGTAAACGGCATCGACCTGATTGTTGGCGGTCACTCCCAGGATCCATTGTTTGAGCCTGATCTGCAAAATGACACCTGGATCGTACAGGCCCATGAGTGGGGCAAATACGTTGGGCGCGCAGACTTCGTTTATCAACAGGGGGATCTCGAACTTATTGATTACCAGCTGATCCCTGTTAACCACAAGGGAAGTGAAACCAGAATTCCTTATCATGAAGCAATGATGAGGCTTCTTTCTCCTTATCAGGAGGCCGGAGCAAAACTGGTTGATGTTAAAATTGGCAGTGTCGACCAACGCTTAATGGGCGAACGTAATGAAGTGCGGTTCCAGCCAACCAATCTGGGCACGTTACTGACCCGGGCTTTTATGGACAAAACCGGTGCTGACTTTTCGGTAACCAATGGAGGCGGGATTCGTGCCAGCATCAATGCCGGGGAGATTACTTATAAAGATGCTCTGATCGTATTTCCATTCGGCTACACACTGACTACTGTTGATATGTCTGGTCAGCAGGTTCTCGATTACCTGGAGGTTGTTGGTCAAATGCCCGCTAATAGCGGTGCATTTGCTCACTTCTCTGGTGTTGAGATGGTGATCACCGCATCGGGAATTGAACATGTTCGTATTGGCGGGAAACCACTGGATAGGAATAAAACTTATAAGATGGCAACTCTGAGTTTCTCTGCAAGGGGAGGTGATAAGTATCCTGATGTGAGTTCCTATCCGGGCTTTGTAGATACTGGCTTTCTGGACGCAGAAGTGATTCGTGAGTACATCGAAAAAAACTCACCCATTAACGTTGCCGATTATGAACCAAAAGGTGTCGAGCGACAGACATTGATATCATACGGCAGCGATTAAGGCGACGCTGCTGACGTCTAAATGAAAGTGAATGCGGTGAAAAAGGACTAGCGCACACTTGCACTTATTCAGGATGTATCATCGCAAGCAGCGCTTTGACAAAATCCTTCCTCTTGATCTCGTAATCATTAACATGGTGAGTTGTCGTTAGCCAGTCGTTAACTCTCTGCTCAAAAGCATCAAGACAAACATGGCCATGCAGTTTGGCTTGAAGATTCGCACTAAGCCCATGAAGGCGTTGTTGCTCTTGTTGAAGCTGATCGGTCCGGCAGTCAGGACTCCCGGGGTTTTGTTCAGAGTGCAGAGCGATAAACTGTCTGGCTTTATTCAGGGTAAGCAGAGCGCGCATAAGCAGGCCATAGATACGCTCATCAGGGCTTTTCGGAAAATTAAAAAGAATGGTTCGCGGCAGGTCAAATACCGCCCCTTGTTGCAATTGCCCTGTCAGCGCATCAAGGTTCTCAGCGAGGTGTTCCAGCGTATCGTTCAGTAGCCTGGTTTCTTCAGCAAACGACAAATACCATACCGGCCTCTCAACACCGGGAATGTGAACGGCCAATCGTTCTGCATTGTCATGGATGACTCTGTCATCAACACTGACCTGAACCCCCATTGCCCTGGTACCCAAATCACCGTATTCAAGCTCAATATTATAAGCGTTTGGTAGTTTAATTGCCGGACATCCCGGTATTAGCCTGATGGTGATGTTTTTGGGGATTTCAAAGTCCCTGTCGGTATTCAGTGACTGCAGCGTATCAAAGAGTGCTTTGGCAGACGCTTCTGTCGTGCAGATAATGTCAATGTCATTAAATACTGGGCAGAGGTTCTGTAAAAAACGGGAGTATGAACCGGTAATCAGAATGGCTGGATCGTTACTGGCACCATTGATTTCCTGAATAATCTCCAGGGTTTGCAGCGTTAGCGCATTTAACTGCGGAATCTGATGGTTCGGAGCCCCCGGCCCGCCTGTTGCTGTCCATTCTTTTGGCAAGTGCTTCCGGGTTTGAACTGCACCAGCGGCAATAGCAACAGAAGCCTCCTTTTGTACGACAGAATCTTTATATCCGTCAGAATTATCACTACCCGAGGTAACGGCACTTACCCGTTTAACCAGTAAAGAATCCGTTATATTGGCTGCGAGGCTGCATTGTTCAAACCAGCAGCCTAACGCATTGCGCAGCCTGCTTCCCTCGGGAAAACTCTGAAGGCATTCCTGAACCAGCTCCCTATGGATTTGCCGTCCATTAACAGGCTGTCTCGCGATATGGCACTGTGCCAGAAAGAAGAAATACAGGCGTGAATTCTGATATGAGCATCTCAGTGTTGAAATTGATTGCAGTACCTGTTCTGCGGTTATTCTCAGATGATCAATGGTCAATTCATACTGCATCGCCATGAATTGCAATATACATTGCAGTCGGAGTTGCTCATCGTCCTGGACCGATACGTTGCTTAAGATTTGCCAGGCCTTTTGAAGTACATCCTGAGCTTCATTGGCGTCATCGTACCGCTGAGGAGGTTTCAGGCTTTGCATCAAATACCTGGCTTGCCTTGAAGAATGATCCCCGGGAACGTCATTAAATGCTTCTAATACTTTCTGATCATCCAGACAGTTTTGATCCAGTACTTTTGCATTCAATGCCAGCTGAGCATAAAAAACAGCTCTCTCGAGCAACCAGCCACCACGCTCATAATCCTTGACCACCGCCCCCGGTGTGACCTGCTGACCATTCAATAACAACCCCCTCAGGCAACATTCCGCCTGGAAACGTGCTATGCCCAGTCTACCTTCCGGGCTATCCGGGAAATCCCTGACCACAGAATCCGGTGTAACCAGCTGACCATTCAACACCAGACCCCACAGGCAACATTGTTCCTTAAAGCGTGCCAACTCCAGTGGTGCGTTGGCTATCTGGTAGCCCTCAACCACTTCATCCGCTGTGACCTGCCGACTATTCAATGTCAGCCCCCTGAGGCAACACTCCGCTTTGAAGCGTGCCTCCTCCAGTGTTGCTTTGATTGCCTGATAATTCTTAACCACAGCATCCGGTGTCACCTGCTGGCCATTCAACAACAACCCCTTCAGGCAGCATTGTTCCTGAAAACGCGCTAGCGACAGTGTCGCCTTTAATGCCTGATAGCCCCTAACCACCGCATCCGGTGTGAACTGCCGACCATTCAACAACAGTCCCCTCAGACAACATTGTTCCTGAAAGCGCACCAACTCCAGTTTTGCGTTGGCTGCCTGATAATCCTTAACCACCGCATTCGGTGAAATCTGCCGACCATTCAACATCAGGCCCTTCAGGCAGCATTGTTCCTTAAAACGCGCTATTCCCAGTTTGCCTTCCGGGCTACCCGGGAAATCCTTGACCACTTCACCCGGTGTAACCTGATAGCCATATAACGGCAGACACTTCAGGCAACATTCGGCCTTGAAGCGTGCTATTGCTAATTTGTATTTATTCTTTCGGTCCGGCTGCCGGTTGAATGCCTGAATGACCTGATCCGGGGTAACTTTTCTATTGCTATGTAAAATGTTCTGTAAACAGAGCTTTTGCAGAAAGAACCCGCTTCTGAGAGACGTTTTCTCATTTCCATAGGTAGCAAGCACTACAGCCGTGGTTATCTGACGCCCTTCTAATGTTTTGTTTTGCCAAAAGGCATCCTCAGTACATTTGCCAATATCTGAGGGGGTGGCTGTGGCTCTATAAGACGGATGACTTGCAACGCTTTTGCGGTTACAGGTGCTTTTTGAACAATCAGGAACCCCGCCTGAACCGGCTTGTTGACCAAACCGACCAGCAGAATTTGGAGATGAGTAGGTTGATGCTGCTGCTTTCAGAATAAACCCTGCGCACTTTAACCATAAATACCACTGTCAGACCTAAAAATAAGGGTTAGGTTCCAGCATGGCGTTTTCGGGGGAAGAGCAGCCGGTGATCACATTTACCTGATCATATTCAGGATTCATCATTGCCAGCAGCGCTTTGATAAAGCCCTTCCTCTTGATCTGGTAATCATTATGCATGGTCGATAGACAGCCATTTACCCGGTGCTCAAAATCATGACGGCAAACATGGCCATTCAATTTCGTTTGAAGCTTCGCAGTCAGTGTATGCAGGCGTTGTTGTTGTTCTTGCAGCTGGTCAGTCCGAAAGTCTGATCTTCCGGTTTGTTGCTCAGAGTACAGAGCGATAAATTGTCTGGCTTTATTCAGAGTGAGCAGGGAGCGCATCAGCAAGCCATAAATGCGTTCCCCTGTGTTCATAGGGTTGTTAAAAAGAAGCGTTCGGGGTAAGTCAAATACCGCCCCTTGTTGCAATTGCTCTGTCAACGGGTCGAGGTTCTCAGCGAGGTGTTCCAGCGTATCGTTCATAAGCCTGGTTTCTTCAGCAAACGACAAATACCATACCGGCCTCTCAACGCCGGGAACGCGAACGGCAGATCGCTCTGCATTCTCATGGATGACTCTGTCATCAACACTGACCTGAAACTCCATTGCTTTCACACCCAAATCACCGTCTGTAAGATGAATATTGTAGGCTTTTGGCAGTTTAATCGCCTGACATCCCGGGATTGATGAGATGATGATGTTTATTGGAATTTCTGAATCCCTGTCGGTGTTCAGTGCCTGCAGCTTGTCAAAAAGCGCTCTGGCGACCCCTTCTGTCGTGCAGATAATATCAATATCATTAAATACCGGGCAGAGGTTCTGTAAAAAACGTGCGTATGAACCGGTAATCAGAATGGTTGGAGCGGTATTGGCACTATTGATTTCCTGAATAACCTCCAGTGTTTTCAGCGTTAGCGCATTTAACTGTGGAACTCCCCGGACACCCGTTGCGCCTGTTCGTGGCCATTGTTTCAGGGGTTGATACCCACTGACGATCATTGCCCAGGTAACAGACACAGGTTCTGTTTCATCCCGGTATTCCCTGGCCTGATAAGGGAATAGTTCCTCCCTGTCAGGATTGGCAACGGATACCTCTACCGATGTTGCTCTTCGGCCAGAACTCTCTGTATCGGGTATCACCTCGTAAAGGAAATCCGATTTGAACAGCAACTCATCCATGATATTGGATGCCGGGCTGCATTGTTCAAACCAGCAGCTTAAAGCGTGGCGGAGCTTGCTGAATTCAGGAAAACTCTGAAGACACGCCATAACCTGATCTTTATTGATCTGTCGTTTATTAACAGACTGGCTGTTGATATAGCAGTATGCCAGGAAAAAGAAATGCAGGCGTGAATTCTGAAATGAACGCCTCAGTATTTTGATGGAATGCAACACCTGCTCTGCGGACACCCGCTTATGATCAATTCGCAACTCATGATGCATAGCCATGAATTTCAATATGCATTGCAGCCGGTGTTGTTCATCACCTTTGATCGATACGTTGTTCAAGATTCGCCAGGCCGCTTGCAGCAAATCCTGAACTTCTTTGGTTTCATCGTACCGCCAGGATTGTCTCAGCCTTTGAATCAGATACCTGACCTGCTTTGAAGAATGATCCCCCGGAGCTTGATGAAACGCGGCCAATACTTCCTTGTTATCCAGATACCGGCCATTCAATGCCCTGGCACTCAATGCCAGCTGAGCATAAAAAATTGCGCTTTCAAGCAGCAATCCACCCCGCGCATAATCCTTAACCACCACATCCGGTGCCACCTGCCGGCCATTCAACGTCAGGCCCCTCAGGCAACATTCTGCTTTAAAGCGCGCCAGCTCCCGTGTTGCCCTGAGTGCCTGAAAGTCCCTGACCACTGCCTCTGGTGTCACCTGTCGGCCATTCAATGGGAGCCCTCTCAGACAACATTCCACCTTTAAGCGTGCCTGCTCCAGTGTTGCGTTGGCTGCCTGATAATCCCTGAACACCATATCCGGTGTTACCTGTTGGCCATTCAACATCAGCCCATTCAGACAACATTGCTCTTTAAAGCGCGCCAGCGCCAAGGTCGCTTTGGCTGCCTTAAAATCCCTGACCACCTCATCCGGTGTCACCTGCTGGCCGTTCAGTGGCACACCTCTCAGGCAACATTCCGCTTTAAAGCGCGCCAGCCCCAGTGTTGATTTGGCTGCCTGAAAATCCTTAACAACGGCCTCCGGTGTCACCTGCCGGTCATTCAACGCCAGCCCCAGCAGGCAACATTGTTGCTTAAAGCGTGCCAGCTCCAGTTTTGCGTTGGCTGCCTGAAAGTCCTTAACCACCGCCTCCGCTGTGACCAGTTGGCCATTCAATTTCACGCCCTTCAGGCAACAATGTTCCTTAAAACGCCCCAGCGCCCTTGTTGCCCCGGCTGCCTGAAAACCCTTAACCACCGCCTCCGTTGTGACTTGCTGGCCACTCAACATCACCTTCTTCAGGTAACAGTGTTCCTTAAAGTGCGCCAGGGCCAGTCTGCCCTTCGGGCTATCCGGGAAATCCTTAACCACGACATCCGGTGTGAACTGCCGGTCATTCAACGCCAGGCCACTCAGGCAACATTTTTCCTTGAAGTGCGCCAGTGCCATTCTGCCCTCCGGGCTATCCGGGAAATCCTTAACCACTGCCTCCGGTGTAAGCCGTTGGTCGTTCATTGGCAGCCCCTTCAGGCAACATTCCGCTTTGAAGCACGCTATCGCTAATTCGCTCTTACTCCGATCTGGTTTCAGGTTAAACGCCCGGACAACCTGATCCGGGGTGATGTTTCTATTGTTATGGAGAATGTTCCTTAAGCAGAGTTTTTGCAGGAAGAAACCGCTTCTAAGAGACGTTCTATCATTGCCGTAAGCTGTAATCACACAAGCCGTGGTGATTTGACGCCCTTGCAACATTTTTTGTTGCCAAAAAGCATCTTCAATACGTCTGCTATCGTCCTGATTCTTGGCCGTACCACCAGAGGACTGATGGCAAGAGACTCTTTTACCATTAAATAGACTTATGTAGTGGTTAGACGTCCCACTTGAACCGGCTTGCTGTTCAACCCGGCCATCAGGCTTTGGACGGGTATAGGTTGATGCCATTGTTTTCAGAATAAAACCCTGCGCAGTTGAACTATAAACACGGCACTTTGACCACAAAACGGTTATTAGGTTCATTCCATTTATGGTGTGTCAGGGCGGAGGGCTCTTAACAGCGTTGAAGTAATCTATGATTATCCTGGTTAGTCTGCTTACTTAGGTTGGACATTAAGCTTATCCCTCCATTTTCATTGGGGTTCCATCTTTAACTTGCCGAAGAGAGGAGTAGGCGCTTAATGTCTACCCTAAGAGCCTTCGATGGTCATTGCCATCGCCACAATAATCGCAGTCGTTTGCAGGGTTGCTATAACTAGCCCCAATAGATCCGCAGAGGTATTAATCAGCCCTGTATAAGCCATCATCATTGGAATGACAAACAAGCCTGCGGCAAGCTTAAACGCCTCAACCGAAGCCTTCATCGGTTTGGCATTGGCTACACCCGCACCAGCAAATGCGGCCAGGGCAATGGGGGGCGTGACATTAGAGGTTTGTGACAGCCAGAAAAAATAACAGCGTAAAAACGACACCCGCCAGCAAATCCGTATTGGCCAGACCAAACAGAAGATAGTTAATATCGTTATAGTCAAACTTGATGATCTGGTATCCGGCAAACAGGGCCAGTGCACAGAACCCAAGGTCTACCAATCGGCCAGCATATCGCCACGTTCGACCTTGATGGTGTTTTCAACGGAGGCAGCAGTCACCTCGGCTTTTACATTGATGCTACTCACTTCGTCCGACCAGACTTTGGCCAGAGCACCACCAAAGGGGTAATAAATACCACTTTGCCCACCTGTCCCAATGAAGTAGTTTTGGGCAAAACCGACCTTCACCACCCCTTGGTAACATTTTGATTTTAAACAATTAAAAATAGTGCCAACCATATATTCGAATAGAATATATGGTTCAAAATCAGATGATTACGTCATTTTGGTGGTGAAAGTGGGGCAAAAGCAACGATAGGCAACAGCATTGCGAATGCAGCAGCTATACGTTTCATGTGGATCATCCCCCTTTTACAGGTCATTTTGTTGTTTTTTTGAACGGGATCTTCCGCTCTATTATCTTGTTTGAGCAGAGCTTACTACAGGAATCGCTGATGGAGAATACTCTCTGATAAAAGATGGTGCCCCTGACAAAATAAAATAATGGATTAGAGATAAGCACAACCCCCGTTGTAAAACTTCTTAGTATGGATCACCCGGTTATAAATCAGTGATGCCAAATGTAGTTAACAACCACCCTGGCTAAAGATAATAGTAAAGAAGAAACTTCAATTCGATACTCTGTTTTTTTCAGGGCGGGGTCTTCAACTTCAATTTTCTCATTTGCTTTGAGAAACTTCTTTATCACTTCATCATTAAAATCCATATTATAGTCATTAAATTTATCCAGCACTTCTTCTACCATTTGCCGAAGCTGAGCTGAATCAGTACTTTTTAAATCTTCGTGCAAACTTAATCTTGTTTCTTCGGCACAATTGATTGCTCTTTGATACTTGTCATCTTGGGATTCGGAAGATTCTTCATTACCAAACACATCTAACAATGAAGTTAATAAACTTAAATTACGTATGAGATACTCTGTCAGAGATGGTCTGGTCAGGGCTTTCTCACAACAGTCACTGATCAAAACTACACTTTTCAAGAAACCTTGACCAGTATAAAACCACTTCAGAATTGACCTTTCAACTGATTGACCTCCAGTTGTTCGAAAATGATCACATAAAATTTGAGCATTGTGATGTAATTGAGATTCATGATCAGACTCTTTTGCAGAGCAAAAACATGTGAGTTCAAGCAGCGTATGATGGAGTTGAGTTTTTTCTTGAGTTAAATTCCTGATAGTCTCATCACAAGGAGCTATCCGTTCGTGCATATTAGCTCCGCAGTTTAATAAAAGCCTGATCATCTTTGCTGCTGCAGGAGTCCTGGAAAAACTTGCCATAAATAATGGTGATTGTTGAATGGGATTAGCCGGATCAATATTATTTGGATCTCCACCATTTGCGAGCAGTTGCTCCAGAATAATGTGGTTTCCAAATTCAATTGCAGACATAACAGGAGTATACCAAGCCCGCCCTGGTGGTATTGATTCACCCTCGCCAAAGTTGCCAATGGATCTGAATCCAATCTTATCATCCCCAGCGCAACGAATTTTGTAGTTGGGGTTAGCCTTGTGCTCCAAAAGGATTTTCGTGGTCTCGGCGTAACCCTTTTTTATGGCCATGATCAATCCGGTGATGCCATCTTTCCTGGGGTTGTCAGGATCAAACTGTTTGGATTTGGTCATGACCTGAATGACCTTCGCTTGATTTTCCTGCGCAGCAATAGTCAGAGCACTACTCTGAAGGGAAGAAAATGGATTGTTTTCACAGGGATTTGCCTGATGGTCGATTAATGTCTCAACAACTGCTGCATGACCACGCCGGGCAGCATATATTATCGGAGTGTCTTTTTTATCGCTGAACGACAGTGGGCAACTGAACCATTCTTTCCGTGTTTTTTCATCAGTATTCGATAATAGACGAGCAAGCTTCTCACCATCATCCGAGTTACACGACACTTGAAAGCAAGAGGTTAAAGCCTCCGGTGTTATCTGAGCTATTGTACCAGGTTGTGAGAGAACATTGGGGATTTCAAGCCGTGCTTTTTTAGCAGCGGGCTCAGGGTTAACATCAACCCTGGTTATGGTGAAATCAGTTAACGGTACAGTCTTGGTCTCAGGTGCAGGGGGACCAGGATGTTCGCGGGGAATCAGAGGAACGCCCGCTGCAACCGTATTATCCGACGGTTTTTCCGGGATATTTGCTATGGGCTGTGCGGAAGGGACTAATGAATTATTTGAATTATTGCAGTTCATTGTTGTTGGACCTCAGTAATTTGTCAGATACATTTTTGGACTCTTCACTGGATAAAAATGGCAGTCACATCATGTCGGGCAAAGTGCAAAATGGACCGGGTAGAGTCAGACCGTGCATTTTCACAGCAATTTATATTCAAATTTGTTTTTCTGACTGATCGTTCATTGAAAAGTTCCCCTATCAAGGCATAGCTGGCAAACTTAGCCAGAATTCAACCGTTGAATTAAGAACCTGCTCAAATCCTAATTTACGGTTTAGCCGTTGTTTTCCTTTCGCTTCAGAGGTTTGATTACGGCAACAGGCATGCCAATATTGGACTATCAAACGATCAGGTACTGGCGGGGAGGACTGGCCAGCCATACTGATCACCATCAGGGAACTGTGTGAATGTCACCGATTATAGAACTTATAGAGACCTCAACCCCTTACCTGACCTTTGTGCTGACCATCTTTGGCTTGATTGTCGGTAGTTTTCTCAATGTGGTGATCCACCGGTTGCCCATAATGATGGAAAGGCAGTGGCAGCAGCAGAGTGAAGCTATTTTACACCCGGAAAAGACACCGGACCCTTTGCCTGCTTTTAACCTTGTGGTGCCTGCATCTACCTGTCCTTCCTGTCAGCATAAAATCCGTGCCTGGGAGAATATTCCGGTGATCAGCTATCTGTTCCTGAGAGGTAAATGCTCAGCCTGCCGGACCCCGATTTCATTGCGCTATCCGGCCATCGAGGTACTCAGCGCCCTTATGACGATAATGATTGGCCTGACCTACGGCGTTACATTACATACGCTGATTTTCTGTCTGTTTGGCTGGTCACTGCTGACCCTGACCATGATTGACTACGATACCCAGCTACTGCCTGACGATATTACTCTGCCACTCCTCTGGGCAGGCCTGATCGTCAACAGCTTTGGACTGGTGGTAACCCTCGAACAGGCGCTGTGGGGAGCCATCGCCGGTTATCTTTCCCTGTGGAGTGTTTACTGGGTATTCAAACTGGTGACCGGCAAGGAAGGCATGGGCTACGGTGACTTTAAACTGCTGGCGGCGCTGGGGGCCTGGCTGGGCTGGATGAAGCTGCCCCTGATCATCCTGCTCTCATCACTGGTTGGCACCATAGCAGCGATATTGTTGATCGTCAGTAAACGGCAGGAACGATCCAACCCGATTCCCTTTGGCCCTTATCTGGCCATTGCCGGCTTTGTTGCCCTGGTCTGGGGCGATCAACTGATTGCGGCTTATCTGAGCTTTTCGGGTTTGAACGGATGAACACTGTAGGCTCACAGCAACCCCGAGTTCGACAAAAGCGCCCTTTTACGGTTGGAGTCACCGGCGGTATTGGCAGCGGCAAGACGGCAGTGACCGACTTTTTTGCCAACAAGGGAATTTGTATTGTTGATGCGGATATTGCTTCCCGCGTGGTGGTAGAGCCGGGAAAACCGGCACTGGCTGACATTGAACGGCGCTATGGCCCGAAGATTTTGCTCGATGGCAGTCTTGACCGAAGAAAGCTGAGAACCATTATCTTTGCTGATGCTGATGAGCGAAAGTGGCTGGAAGGTCTGCTACACCCCCTGATACGGGATCAGATAATCCTTGAGCTGACCCATGCTGAATCACGTTATGCCGTACTGGTTTCGCCGTTGATGCTGGAAACCAGTCAGCATGAATTGGTGGATCGTGTGCTGGTCGTGGATGTGCCAGAGAGTATTCAGCTATCCCGCACCATGGCCCGTGACCAGATGACAGAGGATCAGACCCGGCAGATCCTCAGTAGCCAGATGGAACGGCAACAGAGAGTTGGCAGAGCCGATGATATCGTTGATAACAGTGGCTCTATAATCCAGTTACACCGGTCATTGGATAAACTGCATCATTATTACCTGAGCCTCGCTTGAGGCTCAGGTGCTTTGAGGCTGGTTAAACACCTGGTCTCCAGCCATTAGTTATCGGATAGCGACGATCCCGGCCAAACCCTCTCGGGGTAATTCTGACCCCAATAGCTGACTGGCGACGTTTGTACTCATTGATATCCACCAGCCTCAGAACCCGATAAACCGTATCCCGGTCAAACCCTTCTTTCACGATGGATTCGGCACTATGATCCTGTTCAATATAGAGTTCAAGAATGCGATCCAGCTCATCATAGGGCGGCAGGCTGTCTTCATCCACCTGATCCGGGGCAAGTTCAGCGGAGGGCGGACGGTCTATCACTCGCTGGGGAATCACATAGCCCCGGGTATTGCGATATTCGGACAGTTTAAACACCAGTGTTTTCGGTACATCTTTCAGAACATCAAAACCACCGGCCATATCGCCGTAGAGCGTGCAGTAACCGACCGCCATTTCACTTTTATTACCCGTAGTAAGCACCAGGTACCCCTTCTTATTGGAGATCGCCATTAGCATGACACCCCGGCACCGGGACTGCAGGTTTTCTTCGGTGGTATCCCGGCCATAACCGGCAAACTCGGTATTCAGGGTGTCCATAAAGGCATCAAACATCGGTTCAATAGACAGCACCTTATAGTCAATGCCCAGAATTTTCGCCTCTTCTGCCGCATCCTCAAGGCTCATATCGGAGGTGTAACGGTAGGGCATCATGACCGCCTGAACCCGGTCTTTACCCAGGGCATCGGTAGCTACTGCCAGAGTCAGGGCAGAGTCAATGCCTCCGGACAACCCCAGAACGATGCCCTTAAAACCATTCTTATTGACATAATCCCTGACACCAGTCACCAGGGCATCATAAACCCTTGAGCAAACGTCGGGGATTTCTGCAACCTCTCCCTGTTCAAATGTCATAGAGCCTTTATCAAAGGCAACGCAGAACAACTCTTCGGTAAACCAGGTTGCACCAACAGCCACTTCACCATTACCGTTCATGGCAAAGGAGCCCCCGTCAAACACCAGTTCATCCTGACCACCCACCAGGTTGGTATAAAGGACAGGAAGGCCCGACTCCAGACAGCGCTCACGAACCACCTGCTGACGCAGTGACTGTTTGTTCATATGGAAGGGTGATGCATTGAGACTGATAATCAGGTCTGCTCCGGCTTCTTTAGCCCGGCGAACCGGCCCCTGGTACCAGAGGTCTTCGCAAATCAACAGGGCAATATTGACACCTTTGCAGGCATAAATAACCGTGTTCTGACCTTTCACAAAATAGCGTTTTTCATCAAAAACCTGATAATTGGGCAGATGCTGTTTCCCGTAGCGGGCGACAATCTCACCATCACGCAGCACCAGCGCCTGGTTTTCCAGACCATGTGGCCCCATCAGCGGGACACCGATAATCAAGTCAATACCCTTAACCACCCTGAGTCGGTTCAGTGCCTGTTCTACCCGTACAATGAGACTGGGCCGCAACAGCAGGTCTTCTGGCGGATAACCGCAGAGGGTCAGCTCCGGAAAGACAACAACATCCGCATCCAGCTGATCCCGGGCCTGCTCGGCAGCCTCAATGACACGGGACGTGTTCCCGTCAATGTCGCCCACCACCAGATTCAGCTGGGCCATGACCATATTGAGCTTTGCTGACATGGAAATACCTGTCTATCCCTTGTTTAAACACATCTATCAGGGGCGGTATTGTCTGGTAAGAAATGGTGTCTGTAAATTGAAATACCCAATGAAGGGGATAAACCCATAAATCCGGGTCCTGAAAAACAGCCTCGAATCATGGGAGGATGGGGAACAGCCATTATAAAGATGCAGGATAGCAGATATATAGAAAAGGCGGTGTTACCCATCCGCCCCGAAATCAAAATCCATGCGCTCTGAAGGGGGTTGCATATAACTGCCCTGAATAAAATCAGCGCCATACTGCCAGACAGGGGTCATTTCTTCCGCTGTTTCAATCCCGGGCACGATCACTTTACGGCCACTTTGACTGAGATCCTGGATCATCTTTTGTAACTCCTGGGCATTACCGCCACTGCTAAGGTCTTCTGTGAAGGATTGGTCAAGCTTTACCAGGTCTATATCAAGATGAGCAATCCCTTCCAGTGGGTTAAGGCTGCAACCAAACTCACTGATCACTGTCTGGCATCCCATCGCTTTCAGAGTGCTGAAAAAATCCGGTATCACTTCTGAGTAACGGGCCAGATTCTGTTCACTCAATTCAATGGCAACGGCATCAGTGGGAATGCCCGCCGTTTTCAGAGCAACCTTCATCCATGGGATAAACGTATCATCCGTTGCAGAACAACCACCGACATGCAGCAACAGCCGGGTATCACTCCCTTCTTTTCTTTTAGCCATCAATGCTTTACTGGCTTCAATCAGTTGCCACCGATCCAGCTTGTTCCACAAACTGATTTTTTCCAGTTTGGGCCTGAATTCTGAAGCCTCATGTTCCTTTCCTTCCGGGTCGGTCAGAACAAAAGAGACTTCATAATACTCAGATGGCGATCCTGCAAGGGAGATAACGGGTTGATAACTCAGCCTGAATGTTTTGTTCTTTATCGCCTGGCTGACCATGCCAGCCAGCTGCTTTTCAACGGAATGAACCGAGCTGGCTTTACGCTTCTGGTAAAAGCACAGTTGGTTGCCACCCTGCTTTTGTGCCAACACGGTGGCCTGACGACTTTGACCAGTTAATGTTTCAGCATCGCTGACGGTATCACTGAGAATAACAGCACCTATTGACAACTTGACCGGCAACGAATGTTGATCAATGACAATATCCTCGCCGGTAACGGCTGCCAGCAAACTTTCCATCAGTTCGGTAACGTCCTGTTCTTCCCCTTCCCGAAGCAGGGCGGCAAAGTTTGCCCCTCCTCGACTGGATACATGATGCGTGGCGTCAAGATGTGACGTTATCTTTTGCGCAACCGATTTAAACAGCTTCTGGCTAACCTCTTTCCCATGCTGTTCATGGGCGGCTTTCAGGGTTTCCAGATGGAGATAACATAATGTTGACTTTCCTTTGCCCTCTACTGCTCTCTGAATAGCAATATCCAATGCCTGATCGAACAGTTTTCGGTCGAATAGCCCCGTTTCGGCGTCCGGTGCTGACTTTTCCAGGGTTTTATCTACTTCGTCCTGCTCACCTTCTTTCTCGCAGGGCTTAATCTGCAGACTGAGAGTGAACTCACCATTAAATGACGTCGGTGAGATCACTATGGACACAGGCACTTCTGAGCCATTGTGAGCGACTAAAGGACATTGAATGGCCGCCAGTGCCTGACCACTTTCTTCAATTCCCATGAGAAACGCTTCAACGTCCTGCTGATCTTTGGTAATGATCAAATCCCTGAACAACTTTCCATCCTGAGACTCCTCTTCCGCAAGCCCCAGCAGGTTGATAAATGCCGTGTTAGCAAACCGGATACGCCCATAATTAATGTATACAACCGCATCAACCTGGTCATCGAGCAATAATTGACGTTGCTTTTCTGATTCATGCAAGGCGACGCTCATGCGTCGATGGTGTCGCCTGACCTTCAGGTCTTCGAACTCCTTCCGGGCAACTGTCAAAAGATATTCGTCATGCCCCGTTGGAATCACTGCACGGGCACCCATTTGAATAAGCGACAGTTCATCGGTTTCATCATCCGGATTTATCAGGACGATACCCGGTAGATCAATGCCTTTCTGATTAATATCATCAAAGATTCGGGAATAAGTTAATGGCTCGGGAGGCTCTGCCATCAACAATAGATCCCAGTGCTGCTGTCCGGACGTGGCTTCCGTGAGATCATCCAAAGAGTTGATCTGTTTTGCCCGAGTGGAATAACCAGACTCACGGAAAACATTCAGGAGCGATTCTGCTTCCCTGGTTGATGAGTCAATGATTAAAAAGCGAATTAAGTCGTTGTCGCCCAATGCCATGGTTATGCTGTCCCTGTTGATCTTAGAAAGCTATCGGCGGTTACCTGCTGAATTATATAGCGCAAAGAGCATCGTCACGGGCTGTTGACGTTTCAAACTACGCGATCAGGTAATAGAGCAAAGTGGAAAGCCTGTAATACAAGGATGAATTCAGTCATTGATAATCCACGAGCTTGAGGTTGGGTAGTTTATGAAATATCCGGGCTAGCTCCCTGGTAGTGTATCAACGAAGATAATCCCCAACGTCTGACTTGAGCTGGCACCGCTGCCATTCAGTATTGCGACACTGTCTAATTCGTAAACACGGCCAATGAATTTAGCAATGTCAAATCCGGGGGGAGGAAGGGTATTAGAAATATACCTGAGTGTAACCCTCTGACATATTCCACCTGCATTGTTACACCCATTCGGATTAACAATAGGAGACAGAGTTTCCTGCTTCCCGGAGAAGGCATTACGGAAGTGTACGGGATGGGCATCCAGGTAGGAAAATTGGCTTTCCAACTCATTGAAGGCAACCTGATATACCTCACTGGTTCGCTGTTCATTGCCTACTGTTACTTCTTCCAGCAATGCTGTTTCCATAACCATAAGACCGGAAAACGTCATAACAAGCATGACAACCATAACGATCAATAAAAAAGAACCCGTCTGCTTGCGTTGCTCTGAACAGCTTTCCATAATGACAGCCCGTATTAATGTGGTCTTCAGATGGTGCTATCGACTGATCATTCTGCTACATAATATCCATCGGGCTTTTTCATCAGTGAAATTCCAAACGGGTTATTGCCCTCCTCATAAGACAAAAGAGGAACTCACTGAAAACGTTGACAAGCATTTGTTCTGAGCGGAAAAGTCGGTTTTTTAAGATTTAACCATATGAAACGGTAGGCAAAGTGTTAGCTTTGTTTTCTGACTGCTTTGTGTGAGTTATAACAGCACTTTACTCTATCCATCCTGCGCCATGTAATTTCAAATCATCTGCCTGCTGACATCTTGCTAACGCCAGTGGCTTTGAGGTGTTCGTGCTCCGCGGCTGTCCAAAGTCATATTGCCATCTGCTGCCTGCAAACCCTGGGCAACAGCGGTTAACTGCACGCAGCGCTCAAGGGGGTCTGAGCCACACTGAGCGGCCTCTATCTGGTAATTACCACTTTCAGACTCTACAGGGCTCGCAAATCCCAAATCAGCCAGATTAGCCGTGTATCTCAACATCTCGGTGTAGTACCGTTCCTGCTGCTGCATGACGTTCATCAGCATGGCAGCGCCCTCACTTCTTCTTGTTTCAGTGGCATATTGATGATAACTGGGCATCATAATGGCTGCCAAAATACCAATAATGGACACCACAATCATCAGTTCAATCAAGCTGAAACCTTTATTAACCTTATTCATCGGTTTTCTCCGGAACTGTCA
This sequence comes from Thalassotalea sp. G20_0, assembly GCF_017744175.1. Classification (NCBI taxonomy): domain Bacteria; kingdom Pseudomonadati; phylum Pseudomonadota; class Gammaproteobacteria; order Alteromonadales; family Colwelliaceae; genus Thalassotalea; species Thalassotalea sp. G20_0. The sequence continues at coordinate 61,065 of NZ_JAGHQV010000008.1, forward strand.
GATAACGGGTATGGAGTCAATGCTTCTTAATCAGTAAAAAGAACCCGTCTGCTTTTTTTGAGAAAATTACAATCCAGTATTATTCAAACGGATGGCTGTGCTGTACATGTACCTTGGCGTCCGGTCATCCAGTGTCAGGTTCCCACTATTGAGCAGGTTGTAGGTTCTGGACCTTCTCTCAAAAACACGTGATTGCTCTCCAGCACTGACCAACACACCCAACCGTATACCCAAAACCTGTTTCCAGTCTGCCACCCCTGAGGCGGGCACATACTGGTTAATGTATGTTTCCCCCGCCGGGGCAATCCCATAAAGTGCCTGCAACCGATCGACACCCTGAACCAGTGCCTGGGCATGCCCCCGCGGATTTCCCGTTAATGGATCATAACCACGGCAAAACAAAGTATTGATGTTATTGTTGGCATGATCCCGGGCAACAAAATACACATCTGCTGTCAAGGCACCCGGGACAACGGTTGCTCCGGTACAGTCCTGAAGCTGACCATTGTCACGATTCGGCATAGGCTCATATTGAATGGCAACCCGATCACTGTTGGTACCACCACCGTCAATGGTGCAAACCGCCCCTCCTTCACATCTGCCCAGGTAGAAAGGTTGAGTTGGATCTGCTCCGATCGTGGATCTGAAGCCGGCTCTGCGAAACTCAGTACTCATGATATACAGACTATGACGTCCATTTTCCTGAGCCGTGGCAATAAACTCATTCACCCCGGCGGAGCGACTATTATTCACCATTAACTGTAAAGCACTGCCTGCGACAATCAGCCCCAAAACAAAGGCCAGCATCATTTCTACAATGCTGAACCCCTGTTGATGATTCCTTATCCTCACTGGCATTATTCAATTCCTGTTGTACCTTAGTTCAACCTGCTGACGATCTGCCAGAACACCTTTTTCCGATCCCCTTGCACCCCAGGAAACCAGGATTCTGACTTTATCCGTCGGCCCGCAGGAACCATCACACTGAATGTCCATTTTCGGTTCGATCATGGTATTTGCACTGCTACACATCAAGCCAAGCAAATCAAACGACGCCATTAGATCAGCATGACATGTCGTACCAATACAATCGGGAGGAATTAACTGGCATGAGTTACTCAAATTAGCGGAGATTCCTGATGATCCTCTAATATAAGTTGGCAGCCCGGCCGGGTTTAACCTCATTAACTCAGCAGCGGCATTGGCCATCCATACGGCCTGAGATCGCTGAATTGCGTCATGATTCGCTCGAATGGCCTGACTTTGCATACCGGTAACCGCCATGACCCCTCCGGCAAAAATCAGCACGCCGATCATGACTTCAACCAGACCAATACCTTTTTGCCGCACAGGTCCGCTCTGCCACCCTGTCTTGTGAACAGCAGTCAGCGAAAGTAAACCCGGTTCAGTATTTATGGGTCTGTCAGAATTGGTCATAAACACTGCCCCCCCTCCCGCTTGCGAATCAACCCGGATCCTGAAATATTCACCACCTGCTGCAACGTTGGTCTTTTTGGCACTGAACACACAGTGAAGGCACCCTGATGAAATGTGCTGCCCCTGGGTCTGAAACTGAGCACCTCAGCATTGCTGTGCCAAAGAATTTCAACCGGGCTGCTGACCGGGTTATACACCCGAATAATGTCTTCACCCCAGTCAACATGGTTGTTGCCATTGCGGTTAACGAAAACAATCCAGCCATCTGCCCAGTTCACCCCGGGCTGACAGCCATCGCCAGTTGTGGAGCGACAGACGCTGACGGTTTCAGCACGCTTGATCGCTTCACTTCTGGCCAGAACGGCACTAGCGTAGAGCCGCTGATTTACGTACTCAAGCTTGAACTTTTCAGCAATCTGCCCCAAGGGGACCACCAGATTGACCATAATGGCGATCAGAACAATGGTGATCATCATCTCTACAAGCGTGAAGCCACGGTTGTATTTATGGTTTAACGTTGTTTGAAGAAATAACAAACCCACCTACTTCCCTGTCGAGGACACCTTTCTTTAAATCTAGGTGTGTGAGTTAAACCAACGTTCAGAAGTCGATAGACGGTACAAAAACAAGGATAAAAACTGGAAGTCGTCCGTTTATTTCCAGCACGCTTCCGGGGCCAAAACGCCTAAATGATCCACAGTAAACTGTGTACAACCTGAGTCCGTTGCCTGAACACCATTGCCCAGCGCAGTGGCTGTCAGGGTAAATGAGGAGTTGTCGGCTTCAACGCTCAGGGTGTAATAACCCTCGGGAGAACTGCTTCCACCGAGCATATCCATAGAGTCTGTATAGGTATGGTTAACGGAGTACCAGCGCTCCTGGGCAGCCATAGCGGCGGTCAGGGCGGCCCAGGCATCGCTGCGTCGAACTTCATACATATATTGGCTATAGGTGGGATAGACGATACCTGCCAGAAGACCAATTATGGCGACAACAATGATCAGCTCGGGTAATGAAAAACCCTTTTCATGACTATTTACCACTGGCTTATCTGTATTCATATCAATCAATCCATGGAATGCTGAAAATCTGCCACCAGCTCTGCCGTCCTTCCGAGCTGAAACTGTAATCAAGGTTTGTTGCTGTAATACTGCCACCGGCCCCCTGGGTCACCGCTGTGAGCTTCCCCCTTTCCCCCTGATGGGCCACCGGTGAAGAAGCATAACCTATCCCCAGACTCACCTTATTCAGGGAACGCTCCAGCTCCAGACTATCCAGAGGTACACTGCCCAGAGCGGCATCAGGCGATGCGGTACCGGTCAGGTAATGAACGGCATAAAGTGAGCTTGTACCATCAATGGAACAACTGTCCGCAGGTGGACGGTACTCAGTAAACAGGATTTGGGAGAACAACCTGGCAGCGCTGTTCACACTTCGCCCGGCTGGGCCAGAGCCATCAACACTGAGAGGCAGCTTCCACCCCCCCTGCTCAGCGACCACCGCCTGTAATGTGCCAAAACTGTTGATGGTTCGGGAGCCTACCGTAAATGGCGTATAGGAGGAGTCTGACTTCTTCAGGACATCACCATTGCTAAATACAACCACATCCCCCACATTGACCAGGTTACTCTGGCTGACGGATGCATAGGTAAACTGCCTGGAGCTGTTCAACGGTTCCTGAACACCGTAGAAATAGTTGGCCTCAGTACTGCGATTATCACCATTGGTCAGCAGCCGTCCTGTTCCAGAGTATACCCAGAAGCTGTTGTCATCAGTCACGGTCATGGGGGGGGCCATAATCGGCTGTCCGGCATCCATCAACACATTCAGGCTGGAGTTTTCCAGTGCTGATGTCAGCCTAAGCCTCATCAGCTTTCCACTCAAACTGACACCTCCGGTCTCAACCGTGCCAAAGTAAACGGCATCATCCTGGTAATCCCGGTCCCAGTCTTCAGCCACCACATCTCCTGCATAAGCCTTAGAAAAGGTGGTCACCAGGGGATCAAAACCGGCAACAAAATTCTTATTATTCAGATCATAAGCAAATACTCGAAGATTCTGATCCGACGTTCCCTGCTCCAGGGCTGATCTCAGGGCTGAAGAACCGTTGCCTGCTGGCCCGGAGCCAAACACCAGGTACCATTCGTTTTGCACCGGATTGCTCCAATCGGTCTCGCCATTAACATCCGTACCAGCTTCCCGCCTTTTAACCAGCGCAGGCTGTGAGGTTGTAAAACCCAGATCAGCATGGGTAATTTCAGCCAGCAACGCCGGTGGCTGCTCGGGATCAGTGATATCCAACACCACCCAGGCAGAGCGCATGGTGCGACTTTCGCTGTCGATGGTGACATCAATATTGCCCCCACCCAGTCTCATACCCACCACCAGAACCGTTCCCCAACCACCAGGATGAGTACTGTCATCAGCGAAGATATTGGCATCAAAGACCATCGGTTCCGAATCCATGTAATAAACATGGGGGTAATCGGTCTCAGTGAGCCAGCGAAGGTGAGGTAACAGATTCATTGGTGCGTAACTCCAAAGCTCTGAACCCAGCGGATGCTGTACCTCACCATTACTGGCTGTGCGCTCATAGCGGTAGGAACTATCTTCCCAGAACCCGCCATTAAAGGCATGAATCAAACCATCGTTGGCTCCGACGTAGAGCACATGCCGCCGATTCAGGTATTGATTGCGGAAGGTTCGATAGCTGCTGTCGTTGTAATAGGCGTCGTAACGGCTATCGGGTGCTGCCACCAGTCTGGGGGTTGAGTGAACGATGTCCCCAAGACGCCAGACTTCATCAATACCATCTTCATCAAAATCGATGGTACGGGAACGGCTACCAGCCTGCTCTTCTCCCCGAACATAGTTAACGACAGTAGCGACTTCACTGGCAGAAACGCCCAGATACCCTTCATGTTCAGTAAAGGTTGAAGGCATAAACGGCAGCTGTTCGTCATCATCCACCTGCTGATTATTATTGATATCCAGCCAGGTCAGTATATGACGGCCACCGGAGGCGAGTGCATCATAGCTTCTCTGATTGGTCAGATCACTTAATAAGGCCAGCTGTTCCCGGGCATCCCAGATCGTCTCAAGTGAAGCAAGTGATTTCAGCGGGCCATCAGCTACCCTGGTGACACCAAAGTCGTCAGAGGTGTAACGTTGAACCATTGTCTGCCCGGCATTCGGATCAAAAAACAGTTCAACGATTTTATCTGAGCGGTAGTCATCCAGTTGGGCATTCCCGTTACCATCTTCCCGGATATAGCCTTTGCTATCGATAAACAGTGAATGGAGAATACCGCCCCAAGTCACCGACTTCCCATTAATATCAAGGCTTGGCTGAAACAGTGCCTGATAGATAGCGCCAGTGCCTGTAGAACTATTGGCAAACAGCGCCGCATTCGTTGCCGAAGAGACCCGACTGGAAATATCCTCCAGTACCTGCCCCAGCTGACTGGCAAGCAAGGCTGGATTTCTGGCAAAAAAATAGTTATCTGGCAAGCCATCCGCGCCCAGGGCTCCCGTCACATTATTTCTATTGTCCCACTCGCGGTGATCGTCGCTATCAGGTCTGCCATCCCCATCAGCATCATGATTGGGACTGCCATCGCCATCAAGATCAATAAAACCACCGTATTTTGCCGCAAGAAACAGCGGTTTGGGTAACACGCCAGCTGCCGCTCCGGAAGCGGTAAAATCAGTAACCTGAAATGCGGTTGTTCCCTTGTAGGCATAATCAGTTTGCAGTCCATCACTCCCCGAACTCCCGGTGACGGTATAAGAGAAGCGCATATTCAAACCCGCAAACACGCCATCCACCTGCACAGCCACCCTGACTTCATTGGCATTAAACCCGGAGGTATTCAGTGTGCTGTCTGCTGTTTGGTTGCATTGGCTGCCAACACAAAACTTGATTCTGGAAGAGGCATCGTAGTCATAATCGTTGCCCCAGAGAGAATCCTCCCAGGTAAACAGCAGAGCCCCCTCAACCACCTGCCCGGTCCCGTCCAGTATCTGTTTCTCAACCACTACATCGGTCAGCGTGCAATCACTGCCACTGCCGGAAAAATTACCGCTACCACTGCCAAAATTTGCACTGGTCTGGCAAACCGGCTGAAAAGTAAAAAGCCTGCCATCCACATTCAACGTAAAACTGGGCATGGTTTCAGCCAGCTCTATGGCATAGGTTTTCACTTTCTGATTGCCATCAAGATCTGTTCGCAGGTCTGTCGTGTTGCCATGAAAAGCCAGTCCGGACACTTGATAGCCACCTTCCAGCTGGGGAATTTCCGGACACAGGCCCACAGCATCGGAAAGACCAGATAGATACTTAGCGGTACATTGACGTGTACTACCCGTCCCCCCCACCAGATAGTGACCGGCAAAACTTCCGCCGTACTCATGATCCCCGATTTCATCCGTTTTACTATTAACAGAGCTGGTTCCCGTCATACCCGGAAGATCAGAGCTACTGGACAGCTGATCAGTATCAAATGAGTTCAATCCCGTGGATAAAACAATGATCGAGCAGTTGGCACAGGCATTATCTGTTGACATTGGATTCGCCCAGTTCTCTCTGGACAGATCACTGACGAAGGCTCTGTCATTGGTGGTGTCGAAGCCACTGGTAGCCGTAGTTTCTCCGGTAAAGTAGCGAAGTGCCTCCAGATAAAGTTCCGCCAGAGGGTTCCCCCACATACTGCAATGACGTGAAGAGTAGGTGCCTCTGCTGGATTTAAACGCTGATACAGAAATGCCGTAGCTATTACAATCTGTATATTTGTTTTGGGAAAAACTGTACTTCGCCAGCCTGAATTGATTGATGTTATGAATAATCCCTTCAACACTGGTAAAGCGTCCGGAAGAAAGCTCTATCTCATCATCAGAACTCTGGACGTTGCCGGCAATTTTGCTGATATTTCGTCGCAATACGCCACCGGAAATATTTTTATCATAAGAACCACTGATCAAACCAAAACGGATATCCCCTGACTCGCCATACTGCTGAAGCAAGCCGACGGGTTTGCTCTTGCCGGTGCTGTACAGCTTACAGCGATCCGTATTTGCGGCATCTTTACCGGTTACACAGGTGTTAATATAAACATCGTTTGTCGTTAATCTGTATCTGGTAGAAGGACTGTTCTGTGCACCCCACTGGCACTGCTTTACTTCTGTAGAAGCCCAGCGCGGCCAGGCCTCCCTGGCAATCCTGACTTCAGGCGTGCCATTTTCGGAACCGGCAACATTGCACAGACTGATCTCACTGTTGTTATAGGGCGTAAAATTCCCGGAAGGAATACCTGAATCGCTGCTTCTATAAATTTTGACAAACGCATGCACATCCCTCGGGATATAAGCCCGTTCCAGTATCGTTTGATTATCGGTATCCGTTGATCGCTTTCCGCCAAAAAGCACCGTTCTGAGGATGTCCATCCGTGTCATGGTGGCCCAGTTCAGAAAGTTACCACTCCAGGGAGCCTGAGAGGTGGTGCAATAGTGCCCGTGATCACCGGTGGCTTTGGCTACCGGCGAATAGCGTCCGGAAGCGTATTGATAGCACCAGCCACTGTCGAAATACCCTAGATAGTCAAAACTGTCCACATAGCTGGTATCCAGTCGTCCATCCGAATTAAGGTCCGTATAATCGCTATACGCTTTTTTAAAAAGTTCATGGTCAACGGACATCACCAGCATAACCAGCGGCTCCGAAGTGTTACTGATCAAGGGGGGCGTTGCGGCATAATCACTGGAAACCGCTTCAGCATTGGCCCGAAAAGACAACAGCACCAGCAGCCCGAACAACACGACCTGCCTGAAAGTAACACCATGTGAGGTATATCGATCCATGATCACCTCCACTTCCCTGTTAATATTCAAACGCTAACTCAACATCAGCTGCTTTTTTTATACGACGATTGAAGCATTACCCGCGAATCGCCGGAACCGCCCGTAGCCAGAGCGGTAATCCGATAGAACCTGGCCCAGTCCCCACGGTTGGCGGGGTCAGGTAAAGGCCCTGATGCCTCTTTGGCGATATAGCAGCGAAATTCAATAATGTATTTGGCCTGGGCTGATATACCGCTGATGGTAACTGTCGTCACTCTGTGCCGATCGCTCACACTCCACAGGGTGCCCGTTAACCAAGGTTCGGAAACACCCGGGTCACAGCTGCCAATATCGTCAATATCGCTTCCGGCAAAACAGTACCCATTGTCACAATTCACACCAAAGCCTGATAAGGCCAGTTCATTGTTGGCAATAAAATTTTCCGCCTCTTTTAACGCCGCCTCTGCGGCATAAAATGCCATCTGCTGATCCTGATAATTACCACTCATTTTCTCTTCAAGCGTTGCCATTTTTACAGCGGTCAAACCAGCAACCGTAATAACCAGCAGCATAACCAGGCTGACCAGCAATATACTTCCTCTCTCACCTGCTTCCGGATTCAATAAACGGCTTTTCCAGAAAGATTCAGTACGTTGCCTGATACCTGATGCAGTTAAAATGATTTCCATCACAGCCCCCGGTTCCTGAGCTTAATGGTTTTCATAAAGCTTCGACGAACATAGAGATCATCAGGCAACACTCGCTGGCCAGCAAAGAAATAGGCCTGAGCTTCCGGAGCCACTTCAGTGAAACTCCGAACCAGCAGTTCAAGCTTGACCGTAATAATGCGCCGCCATTCATCGCTGTAAGGTGTTATTTCACCAGCGGTCATATACCGGTTGGCAACCCCGTCATTATCACTGTCCAGTCCATAACGAATACTCAGCCCTTCAATGCCTTCAACCAGCGCTTCTGTATTGATGCTATTGCCACTGGCGTATTCACCCGCCAGTTTCCGGTACAGTGTCGGTACGTTATTGCTTTCCCTCAGATAGAAGGCATAAGACTGCAAAGGTGCCAGTCGTGATCCCTGGTGACTGATATTGCCGGAACCAACAGCGCTGTCATGACAACTGAAGTTACCCTGTAACTGACTGATACAGTTGTAAAGGCTGCTGCTGCCTGCTGCCGGATGCGTCACCACACTATTGGTTGTTGCAGCCCCTGCCCGGAAAATGGAAACCTGCCCACAGTCTGATGAAATCAGCGCCAGAAGATCACCTTCATCATGGCTACGGCTTTGTGCCAGTGTTACCGAAGCATTGCCAGTATTATGGCCACTGACCAGGGTGGACTGATTGCTATCAACACTGTGGATAATAATGGCTTCAGAGATAGCATTGCTGTCCAGCTGTTGCTCAACACTGTTACCGGAAGGAATACCCAGAACACCTTTATCAAAATGCATCATCCACTGACGATTATCATTGTTGGAGTAAACTAAATTGGCCAGCTTTGTCTGGGCAGGACAGCCGGTATATCCCGCAGTACTGATACTTTGCCCCAGAATATCCAGGGCCAGCCGACCATTTTCCTGAACCCGTGCCAGCTCATCCTGCAATACCCACGATCGGCTGGATGCCAGCACCAGGTGACCAACCCCGGTAAAAAGAACCAACCCAAGGACCAGGGCAATCATCATTTCAACCAGAGAGAATCCTTGCTCAATCCGCTTCATAGTATCCCCCTTAATACCACATCACTGAGGGGGGCCCTGTTGCCCATATCCGGGAAACTGAGACGAATAATATACGTTCGAACACCATCGCTGTCCTGGTAGCTAATTGAACCCTTGCTCCCCGGAATCTGGCAGGTCAGCTGAAACTTCCATTGCAAAATATCGTAGACTGCCATCTCCTGAGGAGTGCAGCTTCCAGCTTCACAACTGTTGGGATAGCCGCTGTCAATGCATTGGCTGTATTCAAGATCATTCAAACCTGCCTGATAACTGTTACCGCTTCTGGCCAGGCTGCTGTTGGCCTGAATACGATCCAGCATATCCGTCGCTAAAAAGGTAGCCTGTGATTGCACATAGGCTGACTGGTTATACTGCAAACTGCTGCTATGCACCCCTGCCATACCAAGAATGCCGATTGTGATCACCAGCAGGCTGATCAATACTTCAATCAACCCTGCACCTCGGTTTTTTTTCTCAGGGCTTTTGTCACCACTATGAAAATTCTTCAACCGCATGCGCTCCGCTCCTCCGTCCGGAGACGGCCTGTCATGCTGATGATAATTGCTTTGGCATCGCTGTTTCTGTCCTGGTCACAAACCTGAAAAGTGCCTGCCTGACTGGTCTGGCCACGGCTATTGAAGCGAAGGCTGTAACCACGGTTCCACAGGATTGAGATAAGCTCTGACTGCCCTGTAACACGACGAATCACCTGATCACTGTCGTTCAACAGACCATCATCACGTTCATCCGTAAAAATAAGCCAGCCGTGATGCCAGCCAGCGTTACTTTCATCGCAGGTCAGGTCATCCACGGTGCTACACAAAGAAACGGTCCGTTGTCGCTTGACAGCCTCAGATCTGGCCAGCATCAAACTGCCATACAGTTCATCTGCCACATTATCTATCCGGTTATTGACAATAAGGGTTTTCATGCCGGGTGCAGACGCTGCGATCAAAATAGCCGCAACGGACAGGGAGACCAGCAACTCAACCAGAGAAACACCCAGTGTTTTTAAAGGTGTTTGCGGAAAATATTCAGACGGGAAATGACGATTGCTCTCACAGGCTGTATGAGAGCAAGCAACATGATTTGCTGAGAAACGATGCCCAACCTTGTACTTCATTGCCCAATCCCTGGCACTCAGTTTTTTTGATGATTTGCGGTATCCAATTGCCAGATGCTGTCATGCAACTGAATCTGCATCAGGCTTTCTGGTGAAAAGACATTGCATCTTTTACCCAATTTTAAACCCAAAAACTGAAGTACCAGGATTTAATCTATTAAAGGTTCCTTTCCTTTGATCAATGGGTCAGCAATCAGCAGAAAACCCAAAACCCGGTTTAAAATGCCAAGAGGTGCGTTAACCAACCTTTACAGCTTATCGTTATTCATGGCCATTGATCCGGTTTTATTCAACGAATAACGTTTACTTTGACCAATTGTTCGCAAAAATTAGCAAAATGAATTAATCAGAAACCGCTTTCAAACGCAGCTCTTTCGGCATGGTAAAGACAATATTCTCTTCTTTGCCAGCCAGCTCTTCCGGTAATTCTGCGCCCAGTTCTTTTAACCGCGTGATAACGCCCTGAACCAGAATATCCGGTGCCGAAGCGCCTGCTGTGATACCAATGGATGCCTTGTCCACCAGCCATCCCGGTTTGATATCTTCGGCATTATCCACCAGATAAGCTTCAGCCCCCGAGCGCTCGGCCAGTTCCCGCAGTCGGTTGGAGTTTGAGCTGTTCACTGAACCGACTACCAACACCAGGTCACACTGTCCCGCCAGAATTTTTACCGCATCCTGCCGGTTCTGCGTGGCATAGCAAATATCGTCTTTTCTTGGTCCCTGTATCTCAGGGAACTTGAGACGCAGGGCTTCAATCACTTTGGCAGTGTCATCCATGGAGAGGGTTGTCTGGGTGACATAGGCCAGTCTGGAAGGGTCTGCTACCTCAAGAGCACGAACATCGCCTTCGTTCTCAACCAGATACATCGCACCGCCGTTTCGCGAGTCATACTGCCCCATGGTGCCCTCCACTTCAGGATGTCCATGGTGACCAATCAGTACACACTCCATGCCATCCCGGGAATAACGCACCACTTCCATATGAACTTTTTTTACCAGCGGGCAGGAGGCATCAAACACTTTCAGGCCTCGACGTTGTGCCTCATCTTCAACCGCCCGGGAAACACCGTGGGCACTGAAAATAACGATGACGTCATCCGGTACCTGATCCAGCTCATCGACAAAGATTGCCCCACGCTCTTTCAGGTTTTCCACCACAAACTTGTTGTGGACCACCTCATGACGGACGTAAATAGGAGGACCGAAAACATCGAGCGCCCGGCTGACGATCTCAATGGCACGGTCCACACCTGCACAAAAGCCACGGGGATTAGCCAGTTTGATTTTCATAGGGGAATCACCAACCTTTTCTGTCACTGCTTTATGGCTCTGGTTATCGCTCAAGGCGTCTCTACATCCAGAATCTGTACCTCAAAGGTCAGGTGCCGACCTGCCAGAGGGTGATTGAAGTCAACTTCAACCATTTCATCATCAAAATTTCTGACCACGCCGGGAAGCTCACTGTTAGCCGCGTCAGAAAAGGACATCACCAGCCCTTCCTCCAGCTCAACCCCACTGGCAAAACTGCCCCTTGGGATGCGCTGCAGATTATTGGGATTCGGCATACCAAACGCTTTTTCCGGAGGAATCCGGGACACCCGGTCTTCACCCGACGCCAAGCCATACAGCGTTTCTTCAAATCCTTCCGGGAGATTACCATCACCGATGATCAGGGATGCCGGTTTCTCCGCTGGTGTGCTGTCCACCACACTCCCATCATCCAGCTTCAGGGAAAAATGCAGAGTGACCTTGCTGCCTTTCTCAATTACTGCTGACACAGTGACTCGCTCCTGCTCTTCTATTTATCGTTGCTGCTACTTTCCACCGAAGGATTACTCCGGAACATATCCAGAATCAACATGCCGGCTCCCACCGTAATGGCCGTATCCGCCAGATTGAACGCTGGAAAATACCAGTTTTTGTAGTAAAACAACAGAAAGTCGGTGACATGACCGTGCAACAACCGGTCAATCAAATTCCCCAACGCACCGCCCAGTATTAATGACAGAGAGCAGGCCTGCCAGTTTTCCCCTGAGCGAAGCTGCTTCAACCACCCCACCAGCATGATGCTGACGATAATGGCCACACTACTGAGAAACCAGCGCTGCCAACCGGACGCATCACTGAGAAAACTGAATGCAGCACCGGTATTGTAGGCAAGGGTCAGGGAAAAGAAGGGCAATACCGGTAATTGCTGGTAAAGGGAAAACTCCTCTATAACCCACCATTTTATCAGTTGGTCAAGGGCGAACACGATGGCACTGAGCCAGAGCCAGTGAAGCTTTCCTGAAGTATTACTCTGCATGGCCGGTTCCTGCTAAAAAATCCATATTATTCAGTGAGTCATGTCAATACTAAGTGTCTTGAACCGCTGGGGGATAGTGCGAATTACCGAAATCCATAAGAATTTAACAAGTTACAACACCCCAACGTTGAACAACAGGTCATAAAATGGACTTCTACCCAAAAAAATACCCGGCACTGACCGGGTATTTTTTATGGCAAAAGCCAGGAGGCTATCCGAGAATGGCACCCGTAGCGAGGATGGCAGAAAATTGAGGATAAAAATTCCGTTTTGTGAGGTGAATAGCGGGGCTATTTGCCGAACAAAACGGAATTTTTAGACCAATTTGCTGCCACCGCAGTAGGGCAGTCTATTCTCGAACAGCCTCCTGGTATCAGGCAAATTGCCGCTGTTCGCCACTGCCTTCTACGTTTGCGACACAACGGCCACAAAGCTCCGGATGTTCAGCAATGGTCCCGACATCTTCGCGGCGATGCCAGCAACGCTCGCACTTCTTGTGCCCGGACTTCTCAACCAGCACTTTGAGTCCTGCCAGTTCAGTAGCCGCAGCATCACCCGCATCCGCCAGAGGCTTAACGGTAGCCGCAGAGGTAATTAGCACAAACCGCAACTCATTACCCAGACGGTTCAGTTTTTCTGTCAGTGCCTCATCGGCAAACAGAGTCACTTCCGCTTCCAGAGAGCCACCGATGGTTCCAGCCACACGGGCATCTTCGAGGGCTTTGTTCACTGCCGTCTTCACGTCCAGAATCGTATTCCAGAACTCACGGCCCAGCTCATCACCCTCCAGACTGTTCAGCCCTTCGTACCAGGTTTCCAGGAAAACAGATGCTCCACGCTGCCCGGGCATCGCTTCCCAGATTTCGTCGGCGGTAAAGCTGGTGATGGGTGCCATCCAGCGGACAAAGGCCTCGATGATACGGTACATCGCAGTTTGACAGCTGCGACGGGCCAGACTGTTCTGCGCAGTGGTATACTGACGGTCCTTGATGATATCCAGATAGAAACCACCCAGATCCAGTGAGCAGAAATTGTGAACTTTCTGGTAGACCGAAAGGAAGTTGTAGCTGTTGTACGCATCCACCACTTCATTTTGCAGTCTCAGGGTACGATCCACAGCCCACTTATCCAGTGACAGCATATCCTCCCAGGCAACCGCATCGGTTTCTGGGTTGAAACCGGTGAGGTTGGACAACAGGAAGCGTGCGGTATTACGAATACGACGATAGCTGTCTGCCGTGCGCTTGAGGATATCATCAGAAACGGTCATTTCTGAGGTATAGTCTGTGGCAGAGACCCAGAGACGCAGGATATCCGCGCCCAGAGACTTGAAGACCTTCTGGGGAGCAATCACATTACCCAGCGACTTGGACATCTTCCGGCCATTGGCATCCACGGTGAAGCCATGGGTCAGCAGGCCTTTGTAGGGTGGCACACCCTGCATGGCAATACTGGTTTTCAGGGACGACTGGAACCAGCCACGGTGCTGGTCAGAACCTTCCAGATAGAGGTCTGCGGGGAATTGCAGCCCATCACGTCGCTCGATCACCGAATAGTGAGTAACACCGGAATCAAACCAGACATCCAGAGTATCGGTCACTTTCACATACTGCTCAGCATCTTCCGCACCGAGCATATCCGCAGGTTCCAGATCAAACCAGGCATCCATCCCCTCCTGTTCAACTTTCAGTGCAACTTGTTCAATCAGTGCCTGAGTTTCCGGATGCAGCTCTTCGGTCTCTTTATGGATAAACAGCGCGATCGGTACACCCCAGGTACGCTGACGGGAGATACACCAGTCCGGGCTCTGACCCAGCATGGCTTCCATCCGGTTACGGCCCCACTCAGGGGTAAACACGACACCTTTCAGGGAATCCATGGCGGTATCCAGCAGGTGTTCTTTGGTCATGCTGATAAACCACTGAGGCGTGGCACGGAAAATCAGGGGTGTTTTGGTACGCCAGCAGTGAGGGTAGCTGTGCGTCAGTTTCTCCTGAGCCAGCAGTCGACCTTTCTCAACCAGAACCTCAACCACTTTCGGGTCAACCTTGTAAACGTGCTCACCGGCAAACAGTTCTACGTTGGCACGGTAATAACCACTGTCGTCCAGATAGTTCAGGGTACCGATACCGTAGTGACGCCCCACATTAAAGTCATCAACACCGTGGTCAGGTGCCGTATGAACATTACCGGTACCGGCGTCAATGGTGACGTGGTCACCCAGTATCAGCGGCAGTTCCCGGTCATAGAATGGATGGGCAACTTTCTTGTTTTCAAGCGCTGCGCCCTTTGCCCGGGCAATGATCGTGTAGTCTTCAATGCCATAACGCTGCATGGCACTGGCTACCAGGGCTTCAGCGAGAACCAGACGGGCAAGTTCACCATTCACCTGACACTGCACCAGGGCATAATCCAACTCGCCCCCCATGCTGACCGCCTGGGAGGATGGCAGAGTCCATGGCGTTGTCGTCCAAATAACAACGGCAACCTCGCCTTCACCTTTCTCTACTGAAGAGCCACCTTCAAAAGTAAACGCGCTTAACAGATCGGCTTCATCAATGGCAGCGTAACGCACGTCAATCTGGGTAGAGGTTTTATCCTGATACTCAACTTCTGCTTCCGCCAGGGCAGAGCCACCGACAACACTCCAGTAAACCGGTTTATAGCCTTTGACCAGGTGGCCATTGGCAGCAATTTTGCCAAGGGAACGGATGATGTCAGCTTCGGTCTGAAAGTCCATGGTCAGGTATGGCTTGTCCCAATCACCAAACACCCCCATGCGCTTGAAGTCTTCACGCTGGCCATCCACCTGCTTGGCGGCGTATTCACGGCACTTTTTGCGGAAGGTTTTGAAATCCACTTTATCGCCGGCCTTGCCAAGCATACCTTCGACCTTATGTTCAATCGGCAGGCCATGGCAGTCCCAGCCCGGAACGTAAGGAGCATCGTAGCCATCAAGTGTTTTGGCTTTAACGATAATATCCTTCAGGATCTTGTTAACGGCATGGCCGATGTGGATATCACCATTGGCATAGGGAGGGCCATCATGGAGAATAAACTTTTCCCGTCCCTGGCTGATCTTGCGAATTTCTTCGTAGAGATCCATGTCATACCAGCGCTTGAGCATTTGTGGCTCACGCTGGGCCAAATTGCCGCGCATCGGAAAATCGGTCTGCGGCAAATTCAATGTATGCTTGTAGTCGGACTTTTCAGAAGACATAAGTTGTTTACCGGAACCTCTACGGACGATTCATCACAGCTATTTATTTAAAAAGCCTGCGGGTTATTTAAAAAAGCTTGCGGGCTGTTTCAATATCATTGGCAATCGCTGCCCGCAAGGCTTCAAGCGATTCAAATTTCTGTTCATCCCTGATCTTTTCAACAAACTCTACCCGCAGGGTCTGATCATACAGATCCCCCTTGAAGTCGAGCATATGGACTTCCAGCAGCGGTTTAACGCCGGATACCGATGGCCTGACGCCCAGGTTGGCAACCGCATTAAAACGATGTCCATCCACCAGTGTACGAACAGCAAACACACCCCGCAAAGGCAGACGTCGACGACATACCCTGATGTTCGCCGTGGGGAAGCCCAGGGTTCTGCC
This sequence comes from Thalassotalea sp. G20_0, assembly GCF_017744175.1. Taxonomy (NCBI): domain Bacteria; kingdom Pseudomonadati; phylum Pseudomonadota; class Gammaproteobacteria; order Alteromonadales; family Colwelliaceae; genus Thalassotalea; species Thalassotalea sp. G20_0. Next base: position 77,111 of record NZ_JAGHQV010000008.1, read on the forward strand.
CAGCTGCTGCCCCTTCACCACCCGGCCAATCATGGTAAATGGTCTGCCCAGCATATGTTCCGCTTCGGAAAACTTATTTTCCGCCAGCGCATCACGAATGCGGGTACTGCTGATACGCCCCTGCTGCATTAATACGGTCTGGGTATCACAGACTTCAAAACCGTATTGCTCACCCATCAGTTCCAGATGGGTAAAATCGCCTTTGCGGTCACAGCCGTAGCGAAAGTCATCACCCACAATCAGGTAGCGAATATCCAGACCTTCAACCAGTGCCCGGAAGACAAAATCATCAGCACTGAGGCCGCGCAGCCGGTCATTGAAAGGCAGACAGAGCACCTGATCCACATGATTTTCCGCCAGCAGCGCCAGTTTCTCCCGCAGGCTGGACAGCCTCGCGGGTGCATCAACCTGAAAATACTCCCTGGGCTGGGGCTCAAAGGTGATAACGCATACCCTGGCGTCCAGCTCAAACGCCTGTTGTTTCAGGGCCTCAAGAATTGTCCTGTGGCCCACATGCACACCATCAAAATTCCCGATGGTGGCCACGCATCTCTGATGTTCTGGCCTGATATTGTGCAACCCGCGGATCAACTGCATGGAGGGGCTCGGACTCCCTTACTTCCTGTATTCAACCATTGTTGAAAAAATGTTGACGATAAAGCCGGGCAGTATACCCCAGCAGGTTCCACGGGTCACTGAGTTGGGAAAGCAGCCGGGAAAATTATGGAAAAACAGTTAATGCCTGAATTGCCCGGGCCTGACACCACTGAGTAAAAGCACACCGATGTAAACCGCCAATCCGGACAGGACCAGCAGGCCAGTCTGGGATACTCGCTCCCATAGTGACCAGGCCAGCCATTGTTCAATATCTTCGGCCAGCCAGATCAGCGTCGCCGCCATCGCCAGGTTAGCAGCCAGCAGCCGGGCAAAATAAACCAGCCAGCCACTGGCAGGCTGATAAACCCGGGACCGTCGCAAACCACGATACAGCAAGCCCGCATTCAGAAAAGCCGACATAGTTGTGGCCAGTGCCAGCCCGGCATGTTGCAGGGGGAATACCAGAATCAGGTTAAACACCATATTCGCAACCATCGCGATAATGGCAATTTTTACCGGCGTTTTGGTGTCCTGACGGGCAAAATAACCAGGTGCCAGCACTTTGATCAACATGAAAGCAATCAAGCCAAGAGAGTAGGCCTGCAAACTCATGGCGGACATCAGTACATCACGGTCCGTCATCTCGCCATAGTCAAACAGGGTCGCGATTAATGGCCCGGCCAGAATAAACAGCGCAACTGCCGCCGGTACACCAATCAGCAATACCAGACGAATAGCCCAATCCAGTGTTCTGGAGAAATGCCCATCGTTTGCTTCCGCATGCCTGGCCGAGAGGCTGGGCAGAATCACCGTGGCAATGGCGATACCAAACACGCCCAGTGGCAGCTCGGATAAGCGGTCAGAGTAATACAGCCAGGAGACACTGCCGGTTTGCAGGAAAGAGGCCAGCACCGTATCCAGCAGCAGGTTGATCTGACTGACAGAAACCCCGAACAGCGCCGGCACCATCAGTGTCATGATTCTACGGCTGCCCTCATGTTGAGGCCCCCATTGAGGCATGGGCAGAAGGCGAATCTGCAATAGAAATGGCATCTGCAGCAACAGTTGGGAAATACCCGCAATCGCTACTCCCCAGGCCAGCGCCATAACCGGCTGATCAAAATAGGGCGTTAGCAGAAGCGTTGAGCCAATCAAACTCAGATTCAGCAACACGGGAGTAAATGCCGGTACCGCAAATCGCCCGTAGGTATTCAGGATTGAGCCCGCCAGCGCCGTCAGGGAAATCAACAGCAGGTAAGGAAAAGTAATCCGCAGCATGTCACCGGCAAGCGCCAGTTTTGCCGGTTCATTGATAAAGCCCGGCGCAAACAGCCGGATCAATATCGGAGCCGCCAAGACACCCACAACCGTCACCAGCAGCAATATCCCTGCCAGGGTTCCACTTACGCGGCTGACCAGTTCGCGGACATCGTCAAAGGTTCGTTTAGAACGATATTCCGACAACACCGGCACAAAGGCCTGAGAAAACGCCCCTTCAGCAAACAGGCGACGAAGAAAATTCGGGATTTTGAACGCCACAAAAAAGGCATCCGCTGAGGCTGTCGAACCAAAGTAGCCAGCAACCACCACATCCCTGGCCAGACCGAGTACCCGGGAGAGCATGGTCATTATCCCCACCACCAGGCTGGATCTCAGCAATCCGGATTTTTTCGATTCAGGCTGATTGGCTGGCGGGCTGTTATCGGAATCACTCATGTTGCAATTGAATGTAAAAGCATAAGAATAAACAGCCAATCATATCCAAGGTAATTGCGATTGCCACATATATTGTGAAAATCGCTGGTTTTGCCCAAAAACAGTGTCACCTCCCGGACCGTCAAAAAACGCCACAGTCCGGCAGATTTAAAGCCCTGCAGGCAGTATGCCGTATTGACAAGGCCGGCCTGAGTCGGCATAGTTCGGCGGCTAAATAGCCTTGAGCCAGATACAGCCTTGAGCCAGGTATAGCCCTGAGCTGGATAAAGCCCTGAGCTAAATGAAAGTGGGATATGGGCTGACAATGTCTTACCCGGGGCATTGCCAGTAACTGCGGCAAACACCTGTCCCGCTCAAGTTCCATGCAGGGTGCCCCAAAGCCGCCCTGAGACAACCCGAACGAAATTGAATTTCCAGGAGCACCGAAATGGCAAACTCTCCTTCTGCACGCAAGCGCGCCCGTCAGGCTGAAAACCGTCGTCAGCACAACGCCAGCCTGCGTTCCATGGTTCGCACTTCTATCAAGAAGGTGATCAAGGCGATCGACACCAGAGACGTTGAAGCCGCTAAAGCTGCCTTCACTGCAGCAGTGCCTGTGATCGACCGCATGGCCGACAAGGGCATCATCCACAAGAACAAGGCTGCTCGTCACAAGAGCCGTCTGAACGCTCAGATCAAGGCCCTGGTAACTGCCTGAGCCCCGCTGAGACAGACAACCACTGCGCGTTGTCAGGATACAAAAAACCGGCGTTTGCCGGTTTTTTTATGCCTGTCAGTTAAGGACTGCCCTGAAATAACTTCCACATTTCCGATGCTATCCAGCCAGGAAAGAATTTTGCCACGGAGACACGGAGTCACGGAGGAAACGATTTCTTCTGTTCTCCGTGACTCCGTGGCAAAAAGAGGAAGTTATTCCGGGACAATTACTAAGACGCAAACACCATATTATCCCGGTGCAGCAACTCAGGCTCTCGCTGATAGCCAAGTAGCGCCTTAATCTGATGACTGGGCTTGCCAATTATGCGTTCCGCTTCACTGGCACCGTAATTGATCAACCCCCGAGCCACTTCATTACCGTTTTCATCCAGGCAGGTGACCATCTCACCACGCTGGAAGCGGCCTCTCAGCGCTTTTACCCCTACCGGCAACAGGCTCTTACCCTGTTCCTTCAGTACCCGGACAGCACCGGCATCCAGCACCAGTTCACCGGCGGTTTTCAGATGCCCCTGGAGCCACTGCTTGCGTGCCGCCATTGGCTCCTGGTCCGGAAGCAGCAGGGTCCCCAGCTCTTCACCGGCAAACACCCGGGTAATCACACTGTCCGCACGACCACCAACAATCACCGTCGCACAGCCGGAGGCAGCCGCCTGGCGGGATGCGCGCAACTTGGTTTGCATGCCACCACGCCCCAGGCGACCACTGCCACCACCCGCCATGGCATCCAGGGACTCATCCCGGGCACGCACTTCATGCATCAGCCTGGCATCAGGGTTGGTTCTTGGGTCGGCGGTAAACAGGCCATCCTGATCCGTCAGAATCACCAGAACATCCGCTTCCACCTGGTTGGCCACCAGCGCTGCCAGCGTATCGTTATCGCCAAAGCGAAGTTCATCAGTCACAACCGTGTCATTTTCATTGATGACCGGTACCACCCCCATTTCCAACAGGGTTTTCAGGGTACTCCGGGCATTCAGGTAACGTCGGCGATTACTGTGGTCATCGTGAGTCAACAGTACCTGTGCAGGCTGCACACCGTACTTCTGAAAACCAACCTCCCAGGCCTGCACCAGACGGGCCTGACCCACCGCCGCCGCTGCCTGCAGCTGATGCAGCGCTGTTGGCCGCTCCATCCAGCCCAGCTTTTCCATGCCGGCCGCAACCGCACCGGAAGAGACCAGCACGACCTCCACGCCCTGATCACGCAGCTGGCACATCTGCGTCACCCAAGCGTCCATGCGATCAAGATCCAGACCCTGACCTTCATTGGTTAACAGCGCACTGCCAATTTTGATCACCCAGCGCCGGGCTGCCTGCAAGCGGTTGCGTTCACTCATACGTAGAACACCTCGACATCATGATCGTCATCATCGTCGTCGTCATCGTTATCCGCTGCTTTTTTTGCCGCCCGACGAGCACGACGCTCTTCGGCCAGCTCCCGCATACGCATGCGAGCCTCCGATTCCATCTTGCTCAGCCGCTCTTCTTCCTGTCTGGCCAGCTCTGCATCTTCACTTTGTTCCAGCGTTCGCTCTTCGATAAAACTCATGATGTTCTGACAAAGAATCCCGGTGCCCAGACCAGCAATAGCGGATGTCTGGTAAACAGGGCCAGTCCAGTTCAGCTCCTTGATAATATGCTGGCAGACAGCTTCACGCTGATCGTCGGGCAGCAAATCGACTTTATTCAACACCAGCCAGCGATCCCGGTTCGCCAGGGTTTCACTGAACTGTTCTAATTCATGAATGATCGCCTTGGCAGACTCCGCCGGATCGGTGTCATCATAAGGTGCCACATCAACAAGGTGCAGCAGAATACGGCATCGGGCCAAATGCTTGAGGAAGCGAATACCGAGGCCAGCCCCCTCAGCAGCGCCCTCAATCAGACCGGGAATATCGGCAATAACAAAGCCACGATGACGATCCACCGCCACCACACCCAGATTTGGAACCAAGGTAGTAAATGGATAATCAGCCACCTTTGGCCGAGCCTGGGATACGGCACGAATAAACGTAGACTTGCCCGCATTGGGCATACCCAGCAGACCTACATCGGCAATCACCTTAAGCTCAAGGCGCAGATCCCGGCGCTCGCCTTCAGAACCCGGGCTGGTCTGTCTCGGCGCACGGTTGACACTGGATTTGTAACGGGTATTCCCCAACCCATGGAAGCCACCCTGGGCGACCTTGACGCGCTCACCAACATGGGTCAGATCGCAGATAACTTCTTCCGTCTCGTTATCCACAACCGTGGTGCCCACCGGCACTTTCAGCTCGATATCCGCACCTTTGGCACCGGTACAGTTACGGCCCCGACCCGGCTCACCGTTCTGTGCCTGGTAGTGCTTCTGGTAGCGGTAATCCACAAGGGTATTCAGGTCATTGTCAGCAATCACATAGATGCTGCCACCATCACCACCGTCGCCACCATCGGGGCCGCCTTTTTCAATAAATTTTTCACGGCGAAAGCTCAGGCAGCCATTACCACCTTTACCCGCCTGAACCGTGATTGTCGCTTCATCTACAAACTTCATTGCGCCACTCTCCTGCAACCATAATTGCAGCGTAACCAGTCATCTGCCAATGCCTGCAGGTAAACCCTTAATAGATTTCAGGGCTTACCTGTAGGCACTGTCCGGCCAATAGATAAACAAAAGCCCCGCGATAGCGGGGCTTTCAGGGTGAGCCGTCAGCAATCATCAGATAATCACTGACAGCCAGAACGCCATTATGCAGCAGCTACGCTGACATACTTACGCTTTTTAGGACCCTTCACTTCAAACACGACTTTACCGTCGGCCTTGGCGAACAGGGTGTGGTCCTTACCGATGCCTACGTTAGCACCAGCGTGGAACTTGGTACCACGCTGACGAACGATGATGGCACCCGCCTGGATAGCCTGACCACCAAAGATTTTGACACCAAGGCGTTTACTTTCTGAATCGCGACCGTTGCGGGTACTACCGCCAGCTTTTTTGTGAGCCATCTTGCTCTCCTTTTATCCCGGACCTGTCGCCGGCTACCACACCAGAGACCGTCCCAGGAGGCTGTCCGAGAATAGACTGCCCTACTGCGGCGACAGCAAATTGGTCTAAAAATTCGCTTTTGTTCGGCAAATAGCCCCGCTATTCACCTCACAAAACCGAATTTTTATCCTCAATTTTCTGCCGTCCTCGCTACGGGCGCTATTCTCGGACAGCCTCCAGAAGTATTCAACAGGTTAAAAAAAACCTGTCAGCAATAATTAACCGGCAATTCCGGTGATCTTCAGCTCAGTGAACCACTGACGATGGCCCATCTGCTTGCGGTGATGCTTACGACGCTTGAACTTGATGATCTTGATTTTTGGACCACGGCCATGGCTGACAACTTCAGCAGTAACCTTGGCACCTTCAACCACTGGAGCACCAACTTTCAGTTCTTCGCCATTGGCGATCATCAGAACGTCGTTGATTTCCAGACTTTCGCCAGCGGCGTTGCTCAGTTTTTCTACCTTCAGGATTTCTCCTTCGGTAACGCGGTACTGCTTACCACCAGTTCTGATAACTGCGTACATGATTTGATCTCCGAAAATCCTTAAGAGCCTCTTTGTCAAAGGCATCCACCGACCCTGGAAAGGCATGGTGGAATTTTTAGCTATCTAAAAACCACTTCTTTTGAAGCTGACGGCTATTAAAGAAGCTGACGGCTATTAAAGAAGCTGACGGCTCCAACAAGACCAGTACGGCCTTTCAGTTACCATCAGGGATGGGCGGCACCTCATGAGCTGAAGGGCAGCTGAAACCAGCTATTGATCAGCAATCCATGACAAAGCGGCACACCGCACCGGATTCTCAGATAGGGGCGCAAATTTTAAGGGAGTCAAGCCTCACTGGCAAGACCTGTTGGCATTTTATCCTGCCCTGCCCGGTGAAAGGGGTCAGGAGGCCTGCTGCCTGTTTCGCCGAAATAAGTAAGCACCCTGCAAAGACCCTGTATAAGTGCCTTCATCACCGGCTGCTATTGACAGTTGCAGTAGCACTAAATACGATGCCCAATTTCGCCCCACCAAATAAGCCAGATGCCGGACAAACAACAAGCCTCTTTTCAGATCGCAGTCCACGACGATTTCCGCAGGGTGAACGAGTGCATTCACGAGCAGTTGCACTCTGACGTCGCCCTGGTCAGCAAAATCAGTGAATACATCATTAAGTCCGGTGGCAAGCGGCTACGCCCATTGCTGGTACTGCTGACTGCCCGGGCCTGCGGTTACAATGACTACAACCATGTGCCACTGGCCGCCATTATTGAATTCCTGCACACCGCCACCCTGCTGCATGACGATGTAGTGGATCAGTCAGACCTGCGCCGTGGCAGAGACACGGCGAATGCCCTGTGGGGCAACGCGCCCAGCGTTCTGGTGGGTGATTTTCTCTATTCCCGCGCATTCCAGATGATGGTAGGGCTGGAGAGCTTCAAGCTACTGCATATTCTGGCGGACGCCACCAATGTCATTGCCGAGGGTGAGGTTATGCAGCTGATGAACATCAATGATGCTGATGTTACCGAAAATGACTACATGGAAGTCATTCGCTGCAAAACCGCCATGCTGTTCCAGGCCTCCAGCCAGACGGCTGCCGTGCTGAGCAAAGCCAGCCCGGAACTGGAAAAAGATATGGCTAACTACGGTAATTACCTCGGCATTGCCTTCCAGCTGGTGGATGATCTGCTGGACTATGAGGGCGATTCTGAAACCATGGGTAAAAACCTCGGGGATGATCTGGCAGAAGGCAAACCGACATTGCCGCTGATTTACACCCTGAAACATGGTACCAGCGAACAGAAAGCGCTGGTTAGGGAAGCGATTGAGCAAGGTGGCCGGGACAATATTGCAGCCGTTGTGGAAGCGGTTCGCAGCTGTGGAGCACTTCAGTACACTGCGGCTAAAGCCCGGGAATACACAGCCAAGGCAAAACGCTGCCTGAACCTGCTACCTGAAGGCGAGTATCGCAATGCTATGGCGGACCTTGCGGACTTTGCGGTTGTCAGAAGCTGTTAGGCAGCATTTATTACAAGACAAACCCTTGCAAGCGAAGGGGCCGGTATTTTGTGAATACCGGCCCCTTTTTTTATGGCTGGGCAGGTTCGCCGCCACCTTCAGAAAGATATGGCCCCGGTTTTCAGGATTGGTGTCGCATCCAACGAAAGCTATCCCTGCGGCCATGGCTCAGGGGTGATCATCAATCAGATCAATGCAAACCATTTACATGCAACTTTTCCACTATTTTGCAATCAAATATGTCCAAAACAAATAGGACATGGATAAATTCATGCTTTCGTTAAATACAGAAATCAACTCGATACTTTTCCAACCCTGGCAACCAGATACTGCTTATGAAAAGCCACCAATACCAACGGTTGCCCAGCACCCAGAATATATTGAATTGCCCGGGGTTCATTGTTACGAGGAACTGGAAACCCATGCTGCCTTTCCTGAGATAAAAGCCCGTTTCCTGAATGATATTGAGGAGATGAAACAACTGGTACACCCCTACGTTAATCATCAATACGATATATCAATAGATATTTTTCATGAGAAACTGGAATCACCGCCTGAACATCTTAAAAACAGCCTGCTCGCCCTGTATCGTGAGACACGCTTCCAGATTCGACAGCTAGTCATTCAGCTCAGGGATCAACAACACGATCCAAATGTTGACAACCAAAATTACATCGCAGGGATACTTCATGACTGCCTGAGCGACATTCAGGAGTGCGCTCCCGGTATTCACGGCCGCTTTACCCGGAGTTTTCTTAATTTGGAAGCCTCCTGGGGAGGGCTGGGCGGGAAGCTCTTCAAGGTCAGGAGTGAGCTGTTTGATCAATTTATCCAGTCTTTCCTGCTTGAGCTGCAACGGGAGAGGTTGGTTGATATATCACCAGGCATCGAGGTTCACTGGGAACACAGCTTGCACAATCTTTTCTGTGAGCCTCTGGGGCTTCCTCATATCGTTGACCCACTGGCACCGACCAATCTGGGTGATGACCTTACCCGGCGATTTCTTGCTGCTGCACCACTGTCAGTCAATGCCTGTACCATCCTGCGTAAACTCTCGTCCGGGTGGTCTGACCAGCTCAGTGCAACCCTGAAAAAACTGGGCGTGCAGGCATGGGAAACCGACGTTATTGCTCCCTTTGAACTGACTTCAGAGAGAACGGGTACGCTTGAAAGCACGCTCTTTAAACCGGTCAATCATCTACTGCAAACAAGCGAAGAACAGTCCCTTGATCTCAGGGCCGTCATCGAAGAAACAGGCAATGGCAACTATTACCTTGGCCGGTATCGGGAAAAGTTACTGGCCTGGGTGGCCAGCCATTTCTGTGAATCATCGGCCCAGGTGTTCGCTACTATTCCTGCAGGTGTCGATTCGGCCTGGCATATCGGCACCATCAACCAGCTTTTCTTCTGGGTATTTAATCATGACCAGTACTTGCCAACGGGGCTGCCGTGTACTTTTGAGGCGAATAATCACACCACTCTGACATTGCCTCATTTAATCTCCATTGACTTCTCAACCTGGCCTGAAACCACCATTTATGCCCTGCTCACCCAGGCAATGGAGCAAACCGATAAGGCCTGGCATATTGCCTCGTTTTTCCTGCAACACACCACCATCGAACAGCTTGGTAAAATACCAGCGATGGTGACCAGGGCACTTGCCAACCAACTCAGTGACAAGCTGATTAAACACGATGACACTTTTAAAGAAACGTTATACCAATGTGTAGTTGATCATTTTGCCTCTGGTACAACTTTCATTACTCCAGGCGTACTGGACTGGCTGATCGATACACCTCTGCTGAAACCGGTTTTATTGGGACTTCAACAACAGGGAATAAATGTTTTGTCAATCACATCACGCCTGGCCAGCTGGCAGGTCTCTGATTTTTCCCACGAGGATATCAAAAAGTTACTGACACCCAATGATTGTCGGCGACTGTTCAAAAAGGCACTTATTCTGAGGCAGGCAGAAACCCTGTCCAATCTTCTGTTAACCGGTCATTGTGATCAATTGACCAGCTTCTTGAACGATGAACTGGGCAACCCCCTGACGTGCTTTGCAAGTTCCGGTAATTTGCCTGGATTGGAATACCTGTTGAAACTCGGCAACCCGCAGGTTAACCAGAAAAATATCGATGGCTCGACGCCCCTGCACATCGCTGCCGAAAACGGGCATGTAGCGTTCGTCAGGGCGTTACTGGCCATCAACGGCATTGACGTCAATGTGAAGGATAACGATGGCTTGACGCCCCTGCACTGTGCTGCCTCACAAGGCTACGTAGTGTGTGTCAGGCCGTTATTGACCGCCGATGGCATTGACGTCAATGTGAAGGATAACGATGGCTTTACGCCCCTGCACTGTGCTGCCTCACAAGGCCACGTAGTGTGTGTCAGGCCGTTATTGACCGCCGATGGCATTGACGTCAATGTGAAGGATAACTACGGCTTGACGCCCCTGCACTGTGTTGCCTCACAAGGCCACGTAGTGTGTGTCAGGCCGTTATTGACCGCCGATGGCATTGACGTCAATGTGCAGAATGACGATGGCTATACGCCCCTGTACTGTGCTGTCGCACAAGGCCACGCAGAGTGCATCAAGGCATTACTGACCGCCGAAGACATTGACGTCAATGTGAAATCGTCTTCAGATTTTACGCCCCTGCACTGGGCTGCCATACAAGGTCATGCAGGGTGCATCTCGGCGTTATTGACCGATGACCGCATTGACATGAATGTGACGACTGAAGAAGGCTTCACGCCCCTGAACTGCGCTGTCCAATTTGGCCATACAGAATGCGCCATGGTGTTATTGGACGCCAAAGGCATTGATGTCAATATGGCACCATCTGGGAACTTTACGGCCCTGCACTGGGCCGCCATAAAAGACAACGTAGAATGCATCGCGCTTTTATTGAACGCCACAGGCATTGACGTCAATGCGAAAACAACCAAGGGTTTCACGCCCCTGCACTGCGCTGCCCAATTTGGCCAGGCAGGGTCCATCAAAGCGTTACTTAAAGCTCCCGGCATTATCATCAGTATAAAAAGTAACGGCGGCTTGACGCCCCGGGACGCCGCCCGCAAAGAAGGCCATGCAGAGTGCGAAAGACTGCTGACTCCACTTTTTCCAGATCCGGAATTTGGCTCTGGTAATCGATAGCCGAAAATCTGAGCTTACGCCAATGCGGCTGGCTGATTTCATGTTTTCAAAGTTTCCTCCAGAGCCAACAGCAAAACTGCCCCCTATTTGATGTATGGCACCGTGGAAGAGCACCACACCCGGGCAGAGCATCAGCAGCACCGCCCGGTAGACGCCCCACTCTGGCAGACCCACTATCCACCCAATGGCTGGAATTGCCGATGTGGTGTGATTCAGCTGACCAAAGAGGAGATTGAGCGAACCTTTTTTAACGGTACAAATGGTCGTAACAATAGTTGGTAGCCTCAATAAAGCCCTCAATACTGCCACAGTCAAAACGCTCACCCTTGAACTTATAAGCCATGACACAGCCTCGCTGCGCCTGAGCCATCAAAGCATCCGTAATCTGAATCTCGCCACCCTTACCCGGCTGGGTATCATGAATCAGGTCAAAGATGTCCGGTGTAAGAATATAGCGGCCAATGATAGCAAGATTACTGGGCGCATCTTCTCTGGCGGGTTTTTCCACCATATTCTCAACCCGGATCAGATCTTCTGAAATGTGCTGGCCAGCGATCACCCCATATTTATGCACTTCATCTTCCGGCACTTCCTGCACCGCAACAATACTGCAACGGAACTGCTTATAGAGTTGCGCCATCTGGGCCAGAACGCCGGGCCCTCCGAGATTGATGCAGAGATCATCCGCCAGCACCATGCCGAATGGCTGGTCGCCAATCAGCGTCTGCCCGGTTAATACCGCATGGCCAAGTCCCTTCATCTCACGCTGACGGGTGTAGGAGAAGGTACACTGATCGATCACGCTGCGGATATCGGACAGCAGGCTTTCCTTGTCCGTACCGGAAATCTGATGCTCCAGCTCGTAGTTCACATCAAAGTGATCTTCCAGCGAGCGCTTGCCCCGTCCGGTGACAATGCAGATATCCGACATACCGGCCTGCAGTGCCTCTTCAACGCCATACTCAATCAGCGGTTTGCTGACGATAGGCATCATCTCTTTGGGCATGGACTTGGTGGCTGGCAGGAACCGGGTACCATAGCCTGCTGCCGGAAAAAGGCATTTCTTGATCATTTAAGGCTCTTTATTTATCCAACTCAAATGAAGAGACTGCTCCTTAATGAGCAGTCTCTTGAAAATATCAGTCACGAATCAGCTTCAGCAGCTCGGCAGTTTTTTCCTGCATCAACACCTCATCGCCACGACTTTCTACATTCAGACGAATCACTGGCTCGGTATTGGACAGTCGCAGGTTAAAGCGCCACTGCCCCATATCCAGGGAGATGCCATCGGTGTTATCAATTTCCAGCGCATCTTGCTGATAGTGTGCCAGCACACGCTCTATAGCGGCCTGAGGATCTGTCAATTGGCTGTTAATTTCACCAGACGACGGGAACATGGCGATGCGTTCACTGACCAGCGCTGACAAAGGTTGACCCTTTCTGGAAATCAACTCAGCGACCAGCAGCCAGGGAATCATGCCGGAGTCACAATAGGCAAAGTCGCGGAAATAATGATGGGCACTCATCTCGCCACCATAAACCGCATCTTCCCGGCGCATCCGCTGCTTGATAAAGGCGTGACCGGTTTTGCACAGCACCGGTTCACCACCCGCCGCTTTTACCTGATCGATGGTGTTCCAGGTCAGCCTGGGGTCATGGATGATTTTTGCCGCAGGGTTGTGGGCCAGGAATGCCTCCCCCAATAACCCGACAATATAATACCCCTCGATAAACTGTCCTTGCTCATCAAACAGGAAGCAGCGGTCGAAGTCGCCATCCCAGGCAATGCCCATACCGGCCTGATGTTCCAGAACGGCGTCTACCGTCGTCTGACGACACTCTGGCAGTAAAGGATTAGGAATACCCCGAGGGAAGCGACCATCCGGCTCGTGCAGGATTTTGATAAACTCTACCGGCACACCGGCCGCCCGGAATCGTTCCTCGATAGCATCCACCACATGCCCTGCTGCACCGTTACCGGCATTGACCACCAGTTTCATCGGCTTGAGACTGTCAGCCTGGATATACCCCAGAACGTGGCTGATATAATCATCCAGAACAGAGATTTTCTTGTAACCGCCCCGTTGTGCCGCAGACTCCCCAAACCGGTTCTCTTCTGCCAGCTGCTGAATCTCCCGCAAGCCGTTATCACCACTGATGGGTTGCGCACCGGCCTGCACCAGTTTCATACCGTTGTAGTCAATGGGGTTGTGACTGGCCGTCACCTGAACTCCGCCATCAACCCCCAGGTGGAATGTGGCAAAATAGATCTCTTCGGTACCGGACAGGCCAATATCCAGCACATTGACCCCGGCATCACGCAGGCCTTCAGACAATGAGTGTTTCAGGGCTTCACTGGTCAGGCGGCTATCGCCACCAACAACGACATCCTTCGGTTTAAGGTGCTCGCCATAGGCCCGCCCTATGCGGTAAGCAATATCTTCATTAAGTTCATCCGGCAGGCGGCCACGGATATCGTATGCCTTGAAGCAGGGAAGCTTGGTCATTTCTCGGTCGCAACGGAAATTAAAAGTCTGTATTTAACTACGAATTCCCTTAAATAGACAAACTGTGTCGGATAAAAAATGCCTGCATGTTAAACGACAAGGCAATACATCAATCACAAAGCCTTTGTGGAGAAAGCCACCCATCAAATCGTCACCTAAATAGCCGATAGCTTTCAGATAAATGCTGAACAGAGTAAAGCGGTTATCAGAGTTATGAACAGGGCCATCAAATCCCCATCCACGCAGCCATCAGGACGGCTGTTACGGTTCATTACCGTGGTCTTCTTTTCGGGTTTGTCGCTGTCGCCCCCGGTAGCCAGCCAACCCTGCACCGCTAACGGTCGACCACTGTTTGGCTATCTGGAAAACGCCACGCTGGTCAATATAAATCAACATAAGGTCGCATCATTGGTTGACAGTGGTGCGACAACCACGGCCCTGGATGCCCGTAATATCCGCATGCATATTAAAAGAAATGGCTATCGCTGGGTTTACTACGATTTCGTTCACCGGGAAAGCCGCCAGAAAACCCCCATGCATCAACCGGTCAGCCGGGTAGCCAGAATAATCACCCATAAAGGTGCGCCCAGTGAGCGAGCGGTTGTCCGAAACACCGTAAAAGTAGGCCGGATTACCCGGATTGTAGAAATGTCCTTAATCAGTCGCAGCAATTTTCCTCAACAGTTATTGATTGGTCGCAACTTTCTCAACGATACCGGACTGATTGATGCTGGAAAGCGATACCTTCAGGAACGCTGCCCATGAACATTCACCACAAAGCAGTGACTGCCTGCCTTATACTGAGCCTGACCGTCGCGATAACGTCAAGCCATGGGAAAGACCGCGCCATTGGACAAAATATCCATCGGGCTTATGAACCAGCATCCATGCTGCTGGATGTTAACCTGCAACAGGATACCCTTAACCTGTTCCTCTCCATCTCCCCGGAGGCCGCGAGCACGATCACAACACTACCGCCCGGTGCTCTGGCCCGGTCTCTGCAAGAATTTACCCCTCTGGTTACCCTCCCGGACGATGCGCAGTGTCGGCAAACGCAAAAGCAGTTTCTTGTTGAACCGGAAGACAGCCCTGATCTCAAGGCGGAATTGCTGGCAGCACAGCTCAGTGAAATCAACGGCTATCTCGAATATGAATGTCAGCACCCGGAAAACCTGTCTCACTTCACATTCCTGGCTTTCGAGGCAATACCTGATTTAAAACACACCAGCGTCTGGCTGGTCAGTGACAACTGGCAAAGTAAACAGCAGCTAAGTCAGAAACAGCAGGAGGTTCAGTTGCAGAAACAACCAGCAAAGAGTGATTTCCTTCCGGATTTTTTTAACGATTAAAAAGCTGTGTATTGAAAGAGGGCCATGTATGAGTCAGGCAGTTACCGTAGAAAAGCTTGAATTAAGCAGAGGAAAGCAAAGCTGCCTGTCGATACCACTGTTTACGGTAAAGAACGGTGAACGCCTGCAGATTACCGGGTTGAACGGCTCTGGCAAGACCACGCTACTGCAACTGCTGACCGGGTTACTCCTACCCGACGGTGGCAGAATTGACATACTTGGCCAGCAGATTGACAGCCTGTCCAGATCCGAACGGGAAACCTTTCGAGCCGGACAGGTGGGCTACATTTTCCAGCAGCCAATATTGATTCCCTATCTGAATCCACTGGAAAATATTTTACTACCCTGTCGTTTATCCAGGTGGCGCCAGCAGCGACTGGCAGACCGGAAAACCACGGCGAATTACGAGGCCTACCAGCTGATGGCCGCACTCAACATGGAGAACCCCGAACTCCTGCGCCAAAGCACCGGTATGCTGAGCACTGGTCAACAACAACGGGTCGCTATTGCCCGGGCTCTGATCGGCTCTCCCCCGCTGATTCTGGCCGATGAAGCCGCATCAGCACTGGACCCGCAGGCGCGAACAACCCTGTATGACATGCTGCTGAAAAGCACCAGAGAACATGCACAGACATTGATTTGTGTTGACCATACCCCTTACCCGGGATTTGACCGCTGTATTGATATGTCAGACATCAACCATTCACAACAGGTGGCCAGGCTATGGTAAACATCAACTGGCTCAGTACTGCATTACTGACCTTCCAGCATGCCATGAAGAGCATGAACTATCGGAAAAAAAACACGCTGACCATGCTGCTGGTTCTGGCCTTTGGCTTTTACCTTGTGTTTCTGTTTAAAGGTATCAAGCAACAAATGATTGAAAGTATTGATCGCTATTCACTGGAAAGCGACCTGATCATCAGTAAAGAAACACCGGCCATGCCCCTGGTTCTGTTCTCGCTATTCCATGTGGGCTCACCACCACCACAAATGAGCCTGAGCCTGCTGAATAAGCTGATAAGCCACCCGGAGATTGAATACGCCATTCCTTATGCCTATGGCGAAACCCATCGGGGAATCACCGTTATTGGTACCAGCGCCAAAGGGATTGCGCGATTGACTCGACATTCAGCCAACCCTGCAAATCACCCGATGGCTGCTTATATCGGGATAAACATCGCCAATACCCTTGGTTACCAAGTCAACGATCAGATAACCATTGGCGATGGCAGCGAACCAGGGCCAGAACAAGAGTACAAAGAGCTATTTACCATCGCTGGTGTTTTGCCACGGCAGAATACCCATCAGGATGACAGTATCTATATCCCGATTGAAGGTTTGATAACCGCAAGAAAATCATACGTAAAAGGCAATACGCCGAGCTGGTCAAGTCCTGATGATATCTCTTTTATCGATATCAAACTGCAGGACCGTATGGCCCTTCTGGCGCTTGAAAAAAGCCTGACTCAATCAGCCACGGAACAAGGCCTGGCGATAACCGCCGCGATGCCAGCCAGAGAACTGGAGCTACTTTATAACTATCTGAACAGGGCAGCGGTCAGTCTGATATTCATATCGTTTGTCACGCTCGGGTTGTGCCTGCTGACCCTTTTTTATGCATTGACCCGCAACCTCCAGGAACGAAAACAGGAAATACAGCTTTATCAGACGCTGGGAATGAGCCAGACCTGCATCATTGTTATGGCCCTGCTTGAGCCTTTGTTAATTATCTCCAGTGCTCTTGCCCTGGGTTTCATTGCCAGTGCAATGCTGTCAGCCCATACCGCTGATTTTTTCCTGATAAAATGGTTAATAAATTAACTTGGTTAATATCGCTAAGCTGGGAAGGCAATAAATGGAACTTTTCCATACAATCCGGATCTAATGGAGTTAAACATAGTATTTACCAAACACGTTGGAAGATTTCATTCCGAATTGATTAGCGGAGAAATTTCCACCCGGAGTGTTAGAATGCCCGCACAAGTTGTCAACAGGCTACCAAACATAGCCTTACTTCTGTTTCTGACCATTTTTATCACTTATCCGCAGCTTGATTATGCCAGTAGCCATACCGGATTTCCCGGGCAAAGTTATAGCAGCTACTCTCTGCCGATCGACTACCGGCATATGGCGTTGTTTCAGCTTAAGCTCAATCGTTACTACTACCCTTCCCGTTCAGGTAACCCCGACAATATACATATTGAACACACCCATCATCATTCACACCTGGGATGGTGGGATGGCCCGTTTTTCGGGAGAGGCTATACCATTGACAACGATTCTTCCTTCAGTGAACGGGTGTCAGACGGGCTGATTGGGGTCGCGGTGGTGCTGACAGTCATCGCTGTAGCCGCAGCATCCATCTACTCAGTGGTCCATGCAACCTCGCCCTATCTGGGCGCTGCCAGCCTGACATCGATTGAACTCCCGGAAGACTCACCCTGGAAAATTACGGATTATAAAGTTGCACATGGTGGAGCGATACGGTACTCAGATTTAGCCTTCAACGAAGACGCCATGATCAACGCCAGAGAACAGGAAATGTTCGACCGGCAGCAAATGAAGCAAGGCCGCTTTCTTCTCGTTGACCAGGAGAACTGGTGGGGTATTGTCGATTACCCTGTAGACGTTGACGTAACCTTCACCCACTTTGATGACGTTTCAGGCGAAGCCACTGAACAGGTAACGGTGAATGTGCAACGTAAAGTCACCAACGGCATGAAAGCCGGAACCATTTTGCCACGGGTTGTCCACAGGACTCAAAACCAGCAGAAGTATCAACTGGCCACCAGAATGGATTATCCGGCATGGTTCAATTTTTCCAACTGGTATCATCAGCCAGCTCGTATAATGATTGATTTCAAGCCCTCTGGCCCGTTGACACCTCACGACTGACTATCATCGCTTGCCAATTCAGCGAGTTTAAAATCCAGTCCGGTATTTGTTTTTTAAACCACAGAATCACCGGACTGACCGCCAGCCTACTTGCAGTCATCCCCCCGATTTGGATAATTCACCCAAATTTTGATTATTTTCTTATTTTGTACACACCCCTTCTTTGCGGTAGGCACCTGTGTACAGAGATACGTACACAATCTGGAACCCGCTCATGCCTCCAACAACGTCACCACTTCTCCGGGAAGTTGAAGCCAGACGCACTTTTGCTATCATCTCCCACCCCAATGACAGCCTGTGAGTCGCAAGTCCACAACTTGCGACAAATGACTTTTAAAATCACTCCAAAACCCTTGTTTTTCCTGCTGTAAATTTCCAAACGGTGTTAACGTAGCCGCCAAGCTGAGACATGCTAACCTGAGCGGAGTCACAAGAATTTTGTACAAATCTATGTACAAAAAACCGGATTTTCAGGCTCAAAAAACATTTGTACACATGAGGTGAAATGAATGTCGCTCACGGATGCATGGCTTAAGGCCAACCATAAAAAAAATAGGGAAAAGTCTGATGTAAAGACAGATGGTGATGGCCTCAGTGCCAGAGTCTCACCAAAAGGAAAAATCACCTGGCAACTGCGCTACCGGTTCAACGGTAAAGCAGATCGTGCTGATATCGGCAGCTATCCGAACCTGTCACTAAAAGAGGCCAGAAGAGAATCCGAACGATTGAAAGGGCAACTGGAGAAAGGCTTCAACCCGAAAATTGTTCTTAAGATGGAAAAACAGGCCATTATCACGGCCACCTCACTGGCGAGTCTTTATGAGCTATGGCATGAGAGCTACTGCAAAAAGAACAAAGCCAACCACCAGGACATCAAACGATCCTTCGAGATCCATGTATTTCCAACCATCGGCACATTACCGGCAAAAGAAGTCACCCTGCACCAGTGGCTGGCAATTCTTGAAGGACTGGCTGATAACATTCCTTCCATCGCTGAAAGGGTTCTAACCAACGCCAAGCAGATGCTGAAATTTGGTGTGAAGCGGCACTTGTTGGAAAACAACGTGCTGGCTCATATCAATGCGGTCGAAGATTTGTCTGTTCGGAAAAACGTCGATACCCGCTCACTCAAGCCTCAAGAAATCCAACAGGTCTGGGAAGCTATCGAACTTTCACGCATGGCCACCAAAAACAAACTGTTCCTGAAACTGTGTTTAGTCTTTGGTTGCCGTAATGGTGAGTTGCGGATCAGCGAGAAAAAGCACTTTGATCTGGAAAACCGGCTCTGGATCGTACCACCCGAAAATCATAAATTGGGCAAGCTCACCAGCAACCCACTTACCAGACCCATCATTCCTGAAATCATCCCACTGATTGAACAGGCCATACTGCTCTGTGATGGCAAATACCTGTTCACCAACTCCGGCAGTAAAGAGGTAATGGGTAGAAGGGCACCGCTCGCCCTGCCCTACAACATCATGCAGTGGCTGAGGAAAAATCGAAAAGTGGAGATGGAACACTGGTCGGTGCACAGCCTGAGAAAAACCGCCAGAACCAACTGGTCTACGCTGACAGAACCCCATGTGGCTGAAATCATGCTTGGCCATAAGCTGCCTGGGGAGTGGCAAGTCTATGACCATCATCTGTATATAGAAGAGCAGGCCGAAGCCTACTCAAAGTGGTGGACAAGGTTGATGGAGTTCACTGCCCGGTAGGTGCAAACTTATTTTCCCATGCCAACACATCGTTTTCAGCCCAACGGTTGGAGCTGCCACAATGCTGAAGCCTGGGCTTAGGGAACGGGTTCTTTTCCCGTTTCATCCAACGGTAAATGGTTCTGTTGGAACAACGAAAGCGGTCTGCCAGTTCCGCAGTCGTCAGGTATCTGGTAACGGGTTCAACCCGTAAAACAACTTTTTCCATTTGCTCGAGCCTTTCAGTTAACCGGCTGCCACCGGTGCTTAGAGGTACAAAAGTAACGTCACTTATACGAACTGTGTTCGTATAAGAATGTGTTATGCGTCTTCGCAGTTATCCGGTTCTGAATTGTATTTAGCTTTATATCCGCACTGAGTACACTCAAAAACGCCAAGCTCATAAGTATCAACGTCTTGCTCTTCGCATCCATTGGGGCATTCAATGAACCATCTTGTTTCCATTTTGACTTTTACTGTTTCCATTTTTTGTTAATCTCTCTCTGGTTCCTGGTTCTCGCCTAACAACGGCTTTCAACGGACTGCGCCGTTGAAGCCGGGGTTATGCGTTTTATCAGGATTCAACTCCCATCCATTCGTTTCTCTGCTCATCTATACGAGTCAGCGCATGGATCATTAGCTCTTTTGCTGAGCTAAAGCCGGGAGCTACATATTTTTTTGTGTGACTGTTGAATACTCGCCATCTATCATGTTCTGGAGCATTACTGTTTTTCGCCAGGTGTAAATTGTCCGGCATAAGCTCAAGTAGTTCCGCTGTTGTCATTTCGTGATATTTCATAATCAAAATTCCTTTGAATCGAGTTGTCATCTAAAAGCCTACAAGCGGCATCGTGCCAAGCGCATAACAACAGCTTCGCGCGGACTGCGCCGCACAAGCGGGGGTTATCTGCTTAGTTCGTCTTCCAGCATGTGAAGCTGTTTTGCTATCGAGTCACAAAGCTTTAGTATTCTCTCTCTACGAACGTCACTGACTTGTTGAGAGAAATGAATACCTGAGCCGTGACACAAACCTTTGGCGGACATATCTCTGATATTCCAGTAGGTCATTTTTTCAGCGTCGATATTGACCTTTCCATCATGCACCTTAGCTTCCATATTGACTCCACTGAAAATCGGTCTTGTTTTTCGGTTTTGCCTGATAAAGTTCAGGTCTGGCTTTCATGTATTTGTATAGTTTGTACATATTGCGAGAGAACAAGCGGCAAGTTTCAGGGTCTTTTGATTCCATTGAATGAAGCCTCCACCACAAGGCGTTCAATCTGTATGTTTCAGGCTTTTTTGCCTTATCTCGCATTCTGCTAACACTGATCATGGCTTCTCTGACTGGTGTCACTTGTTGCCTCCTAGCTGTCGCAGATAACAATAAATTCCATGGGACTCTCACTGCGTTCGAGCCCCTGAATTAAAGGGTTAAGCCGCTTTAGCTTACTTCATATAACGCTTCATTTCTTTTCCAATCCATTCACCCACCGGGACAGAAACACCGTTTCCGATCTGGCGGTAAGCCGCTGTCTCGGAACCCGGAAACTTGAATGAATCAGGCAATCCCTGAAGCCTGGCGTACTCTCTGACTGAGTAAGGTCTGACTCCCAGGGGAAACCTTTTATCTTTAATCAATCGAGTGCTTTTATCTTTTGCATAATGAGCAACGCAGGTTGGCGAAATGTCACCGTTTGCCGGGTCAGAAATAATCGGCAAGTCTCTATAGGCTCCAGTCATTCTGGCCTTAATTGCTTTTGGTAGTGTTACCTTTGGCTCACTTTCCACAATATCAGCCAACCTCACAGGCTTTGTATTCTCTGGCGGCCTGATACTGAAATTGCGACGAGTTCCTACAATGATCAATCTGTTTCGTCTTTGTGGCAGCCACTTTTCAGACTGGATAGGGCAGAAGACTTGAACATAGTAATCAGGCATCTTTGTCATAGCTTCCATTACAATAGGGAAGGCTCTCATACCCGGGACATTTTCAACCACGTAAAATTCAGGCCGGGCAATCGCAAGGTGCCGCAGAGCGTGTAAAAACAATTCGTCGCCTGTTCTGGTTTTATGAATATCGGCAATGGTTGAATATTTGGTGCATGGGTAAGTGAATACCATTCCATCACAACTATCCTGTTCCATTACTAATTGCTCTGTAATATCCACCTGCTTGATATGGTTGCCCAGGTTAACCCGATATGTATTGCAGGCATCTTTGTCCATTTCAAATGATTGGCTTATTTCTATGCCGGCATTCAGCAAACCAACATCCATTAAACCTGCGCCGCAGAAATAGCTATTAACTGTTACCATCCTTTATTCCTCAAATCCGTGCCAATCGCAGCTTAACAACCCGTTCTTGCGGACGCCTACGGCGCCGCAAAACTCAGGGTTAAATGCCTTCTTCAATAGCTTTACGCAATTCAAAGCAGTGATCTTCATAACCTGCCTCCTGAATTGCATCCCAAGCCTTACCCAATAATGACTTCAACCTTCTTATTTCAATATTGAAAGCTGCTTGCTCACAGTAATTTTCACAAGGTGCAGCCCGTTTTGTTGGAACTCTGGAGTTCCACATTTTTGCAAGTTGATCTTTATCGGCGAGGTAATCAAAACCGCCTCGACAAACTGAACAATCAATCCTTGCTCTGCCCAGTGGGTCTTGCCTGCTGCACTCAATTAATTGAGCCTTGCTTCCACAAAAAGGACAGTCTTTTAATTCAATACCCATAGCTTCCAGCCCTCATTCATCAGCATTTAACAACACATTCAAGTTTACCCCCCAGTCACCAGTAATCGTTCCTTCATATATCCCCTGCTAAAACAAATCGCCAATGCTTCCGCTGGAGTTCTGGCACCCAGTCGCTCTTTGGCAAACCGGAGATGAATTTCAATGGTCTTATGGCTGACAGAGAAAGCACTGGCGATTTCCCTTTGAGTTTTGCCTTCAGCCAACCAGAGCAGCACATTGGCCTGAGAGGGTGTCAGGTCTTCGCATTCAAGGGTGTATCTTGGGCTGTGCATTTTATTCACCTTTAGATTCCCATGCTGAGGCATGGGAACCAGAATTAAATAAGGCATTTGAGAAGGTTTTCATCCCAAACAATTAAGCTGCATCAACTTCTTTCAAAGAATCGTTCCATTCCTGAATTACCTTCTTCACCTCCCATTCTTTTACTTCAGTCATTTCTGACGGTGGTTTCCAAAGCAGAGCATCAAGCGACATGCTGCTACGCTTCCTAGCGTCTTTATCCTTTTTGTATTGCTCAATTACTTCCGGATCTTCGTCATACCAGGGAACAGTGACATAAAGCTCCATTGGTTCAGATGGAATCACAACCAAAGTTGCAGAGTAAGCGTAACCGCCTTGAATGATTCTTGGCCCACTATACAAACCAACGGCTTTTAAACAGTCATCTACCGATTGCGTCTTTATTGACTCAATCGCCTGAGCGATCTCTTTACCTTCCTTACAGTTCTTTTTTGGATACCAACCATCATTGGTATTTTTATTCCTTTTATAGATTCTCTGATCTGGAGAATTCTTGAAGGTCATCGCAACCAACCGATGACCTACGACATAATAAGTTTCTTCTGCGCCCAGTTTATTCAGCAGGGCAACATACTCTTTATTTGCAGCATCATTTGTCGACCGACATTCTTTTACAGCTTCAATCAATGCACCGCTGGTGACTTTGAAGTATCGAGTGTATTTATTCATATTACCGTTCCTCAATGTTTTAATTGCTCCCAGGCAAAACCCTGAGAGCACTCCAGTTATTCACCGCAGTTCTGACAAACCGACGACTGAACACCATCTTCATCTGCCGGCAACCAGTGCCCCCACACTGCGCATGGATCCAGAACCGCAATTTCAGAGTCCAGCTCATCCACCTTGTTATCAACCAGAATCACGTAGTCAGTGGATTCTGATTCACCAGGAAGAACACCCTCAACAATGTGAACTCCAAGGTGCTCTGTTCTGGTGTAACTTTCCAAATCACGAATTTTCATCACTCAATACCCCCAACGCTCGTTTTCTCTTTCCTCTTCTTCCTTCGCCAATTCGGCCTTGTATTGCTTCCTGGCTTTTCTAAGCAGTGCCTCCAGCTTCTTAATGACTTTCTCCCAGTAACCTGAGCCCCATTCTTTACCCACGCCTTTCAATATTGAGTTGCAGGTCACGTCCAGCGATTGAAGTTCGGAGTGGTTCACCACCAGAAACGGCTTGAGCTGAACTTCTCCCCGAAACTCTGCTTCCATGAAAAAGTGCAGGTCATCGGTGCGATACTGGCCACCGATACCACCCTGCCAGTGGTAACCTGCAATATCCGGCTCAAACCGAACCGGGAATGGCTTATCCTGAACCTGACCCTCGTAGTACTTTGATTCGGGCCTTACGTTGGCAAATACCTTTGTCATGATTGCTTCTCCAGTTCTTCCAACAGTTCTTTGATCTTTCCCAAAAACTCCAGGTGCTCCACCTTCCGACGGTGTTCTTCAGGGCTTCGGGTTTTTCTTTGCTGCACCACTTGCAATTCAAGGCTGGTTTCCAGCAGTGCTTTCTCATTGACCTCCATCACACCACCTCCCCGATCACCCGGAACCGTTGCCCATCCTTTACCAGCCGACCATCGTCTTTCAGGGCTTCATAGGCCTGCTTCACTTCATCGATCATCTGGCGCTGGCTTGGGTGTTCACCAAACTCACCGGAGAGAATCCGTTGCTGCAGCACCGCTATCCACTCCACTGAATCAAGCTGATTCACCACCGATTCAGGCTGCTGCACTTCTGCTGCGGTGAGTGATTCAGTCCTGCTCACCATGCCCAGTGCCAGCAAAGCGGTGTAATCAATAAGTGCAGCCATCACCACAAAGGTGGCTAACCGGGCTTCACGACTGACACCGGTCAACATTGCCTGCAGGCTGCCTGCTTCTGCACCACTGCTCAGGGTCTGCTGTTGCTGCTGCTTCAGTTGCTGCATCAGTTCGTCACGCTGCTGATACAGTGGCGTGAGTTTGTCGTTGCGCTTATCGCTGCGATCCCGATAAATGGATGCAACATCTTTTTCAGAGGCCGACAGCATCACGTCAATCTGACGATTCCGGTCTTCAATCTCTCGCTGGATCTGCTGCACGGTGAATGAGCTGGCGACCGAATCGACCTGCTTATGATTCAGCTGGGCAACATGCTGCTGCCAGGCGGATTCAAGAAAAGCCGCCGTTGCGATAACCGAACCCACCAACAGCACCCAACCCATCCGCTGCAGTCGCACATCTTCAGATCGGGCGAAAAGGTATAGGCAACCTTGCAGGGCAATTCCGGTAATGGTGGTCATGGTCAGTTGCACATCGGTCATGGGCAGGCTGACCAGCAGCAACACCAATGCACCGGTAGAGACCACCGCCAGTGCCACCCCGAAACCACGCAGGCACACCACCTCAAAATGTTTGAGCACTACGCCGATCATGGGATTGCCCTCGCCATCCGAACAAACGCCAACACCTTTCTCAAACGGCGCTTTTTTCTGTTAAGCTGCTCTCTGTGCCGACGCTGATATTTCAGGAATACCTGTTCATTGAAATCAGACATGAAGTTTCTCCTTCTCGTTGGTACATGCCTCGGGTGGCCGCCCGGGGCGCTTTCTTTTATTACAAGTGGTCAGGAATCTCTTCCGGTAATACCGGGCTCAAGCCAAACTCTTCCAGCTTCTTCAACGACAGCCCGCACATATGGGCAACCCGCTTACCAGCAATACGGCGTTCCTTGTCGTCAAACTCCGGCAGAATCACACCGGCCTTTTCCATCTGCTTCTTTAATACCCGGTCACTCTTTACTGGCAGTGCATCGTACTTGGGGCGCAGTGATTGGGTCTGGCTGAGGTACTGCATCAAATGTGCGGTACGGACAAACAACAAAACATCATCGCCGTTGCGTTCAAATTTGAATGGCCGGTCATACTTTCCGGCATCGATCTCGCCCAGGATGATTTCCATAATCCACACCCAGGGCTCCCGATCGGAACTGGTTTCCAGAATGTGCTGATTCATGGTGCGTACCAGGTCGGTACCAAAATCACCGGTATTTCTTGGCATACCTGCAAACTCACACAACAGGTTCCAGGCTGTAGCCAGTGCTGCGTAATTCCCCAGCATTCGGGCAGCACCGTTGTCTTCTACCGTGCTGGAGCACTTGATCATGCAGTAATCACGACAGTCGTTGTAAATCTCCATGACCCGGCTACGACCGACACCGGCCAGAAACTTCAGCCACTCCCGCACCGGGAATACCGGCAGGTTCTCAGAAAGCATGTCGCCACGGTGTTGCAGCTCAGTCCGTACCACCTTGCCCAATAGCGATTTCACCGGCACATCTTCACCGGCCAGCAATACAGGGGCAGACAACACAAACTCGGTCATCTCCGAACCACGACGGTTGATGGTGTACTGGTAGGTTTCCTGCAGCAGTGCCACGGCTTTATCAATCACATCCTGTCGTCTGGCTGAAATCTCTTCCCAGCCCACCGGGTGAGAGGTATGGCTGACCGCTGTCACCAGTCGGAATTCCGTCTGCAAACTCTGACCAGAGAACATGGTGAAGCCAGTAGTGCGCTCCAGTCGTTTAATCAAAGTGGATTTACCGGCGCCTTTATCGGCCTGCATCACCATATGAGGCCAAAAGCCCAGATAGGTTTTCAGGTGCCCACCGAGAATCCAGGCGAGTGCCATCATGGCGGCATTCTGCTCAAAGGTTTTCTGGTAGGCATTCATCACCAGTGCTGCATCACTGGTGGGGCCGGATGGAAATTGCAGGTTATGGTAGGGGCACTGCTTTTCCGGTTCGGTGAAGTAACAGTCAGGCCCTTCGTTCAATACCGGCTTACCATCTTTAAAGGCCAAACCCACAAAGTTCAGGGCTTCACGACCACCGATATGGGTAGCACGTTCCATAATATTGAGCATCCGGCTGAACTGGGCTGGCTTATAGATGGCACCACCAAACGAGCGCCACTTTTCAGGGTTATACAGCTGCTCATCGGTGAATACCTGGCGGACTAATTTGTTGCCATGTCGGGCGCTCTGCACACTGCCTGCAAATACGACATTGGGCTGGTTATCTTTTTCACCACTCATGGTGGCATTGGCAGATTGGATTTTTACCCGAGACAGTGCCGCTACCCGAAAACCACACAGGTCTTCATTGACCAGATGACTTTCACCTTCTTTATCCGTTACCTCTTTCTGGAATCCGGTGAAGTCTTCCTTTACCCGGAACTGCCAGTACTTGGCATAATCGTGCTCTGGCAAAAACAAACGTGGCTTGCCTTGGGTGGCGGGTTTGTTGTCGCCACCATTGCCCGACAAACCGGGAATCAACCAGGGCTCAAAGTTCTTGATAGCACGGCGCAGGGTTTCAACGCCTTTTTCTTTCAGTATGTCGTTCAGGTCGTTCAACTCATCCCAACGACTCTGGTCAGCAAAATGAGAAACAATGTTCAGACCGGTCAGGATTTCATGGATTGCCCAGGCTGCCAGATCGCCAGCGCAGTAACCCTGTTTGGGTCCCTTTTCGATGGGTTTATCATTGTCCATCGCCACCACAACCCGCTTGCCCTGCAGCAGTGACCAGTTCTTTTCATTGAGGTTGGAGGCACCCATCACCGCCAGAGCGGTCCAGCCTTTCAATTCACCGCATTTATGAATGGCACTCTCAACACTGAGGGCATTAATAGGCGACTCCACCAGTACAACCGTATGAGCCGCTTTCAAATTGCCGTGATTGATGGACCAGAACGCCGGCCCTTTATTGCCGTGGCAATGGTTCTTTACGCCACCGTTCAGTGCCGCATCAAAATAACGGTACTCCAGGCAATTCACCCGACGGCTGGCGAAGTCCTTGCAGATAAACGCCACCGCAGGGCCGCCATGAAACTTTTCGCCAGCGGGTTTGCTTGTGGTGTAATCGGAATAACCAAGTGTTTTACTGCTGATCCCGTACTCAATGACTTCTTTGAGAATCTTACGCTCATCAAACAGGTAACCGGTGCAATCGTTGGCACGCTTCAGGCACTGTTCTGCCAACCACTCTTCCTGGGATCTTTCAACCCGTGCCATTTTGTCTTTCGGAATGTTGAATTCATGGTGCAACCAGTCAGCGGCTTCGTGCACATTAGCTGCACGACCTGCCTCAATCACCAGGTCAATACAGCTGCCTTTGGCACCGGTAGCGTGATCTTTCCAGCCCTTGCCACCGGCAAACACGGAAAGGGAAGCGTTTTGCTCTTCACGGCTCGGGGAAAAATAGACGGCGTTGCCATTCTTTCCCCCGCTGTGCTTTTTCATGTCCAGCTTTTCAGCCACATCATTGAGATCAATCAGCTCTTTCAGGTCTTCAATACTTGCCATCGACTGCCTCCAGGTCTTCCGCCTTGAGCAGTACATCTCCGTCAAAGTGATCTTTCAGGGATTGGAACTGAGGGTCACTGAGCAGTGCCGCCAGCTGATGGTTGTTTTCCTTGATGTTTCGCCATGCTTCCCGTCGTTTCTCCGGGGACAGCTGTGACATCCTGACTAATCTCAGGGTTGGTGTTCGAGTCTTCATTGTCATTCCTGACCAAAATCAGCAGTTATCGGGTTGCTTTCTGATGCTGTCTGCCAACAGCCTTTCAAAACTCAGCGGGTTTGGTTGACCTGTTTCACCCGTTCCGCTTCGGGCTTTTTGCACTGGTACACACCGGGGCAACGATCTTTATCATCCCAAAACGCAGGCCGACACTTGGCGGCATGCTGGCACTTGGGGAACACCGCACCGGGGTAAAAGTGACAACGAAACCCAAGAAGATCATTGCTTTTCATGGTTCTGCCTTTTTCGCTGTTGCTGCCGAATGGTTATGGAACACTGTCGGGCGCTGCCACGGCCAATCAGGGTTTCCTCGTCCTGCTTTTTTTCCCACCAGTTCGTAGCCTGGCCCTTTCGGGTTATTGCGAATTACGAACATAGTGGGATTGCCTTCTTTTTTTGCTGGCTGCCAGCCCCCTTGCCGGTGTGATAAATACTCCGGTTGATGTCGTTCAGCAGCCTCAGCATCAACCGGCTTTCATCATCAGAGAGCGCACCATCCAAAGTGAGGTGCTGCTGGCGAATGTGGTTGAGCATTCGACCAAAGACACCGGCTTCGGCGCTGGAGATTTCCAGCCGTTCAATCTCGTAATCATGCTTGATGTCAGCAACCATAACGCTCTCCCCGACTCACAATATGAAGATGATCACCCCAGCGTTTTGCCAACGTCGGGAATGGATTGTCATTAACGAACAATTCATGGGGTTCAATACCGTGCTCAACCCGAAGCCGGATAATCAGCATGGCGGCCTGATACAAACGGTCATCCAGCACGCACAAATCCCGAACGCACAAATGGTAAGTGCCACCGTCATGGCAGCTGAGCAATACCTGAGCCGCAGCCTCAGCACCGCCGGTATCACTAAGGGCTACATCCACCAGTGGCTGAACGACCTGACGGGCTTCCTGATGAATTTTGCTGAGGAGTCTCATGCCATCACCGCCTTTTTCAGCTCGATACCAGGTTCATGAATACAGCTGTTCATCTGTAACCAGAGTTCTTCCCGCCAGATCGCCACATCCTTCGGTGCCTCAATGGCCACTTTCACCTGATTGCGGTGGTTGGGGATGGTGGTGATGGTCAGTTCCTTATCCGAAAACAGGGGCTGACCAATGGAGCGATTCATCACCGCAATCCGATTACCGGCTTCCAGGGAGAACTTCACCGTCCGATCACTGAAACCCAACACGGTGAGTCGGATATGCTTACCGATGCGCAGGCTTTCCCCTTTTTTCCTTGATAGAACCAGCATGGTTTTTTCTCCTACAGGTTATGAAACGTATTCACGGCATTGGCCGCATTACCCCAGCCACTGACATTGGTGCAGGCTTCTTCCAACAGATTGTGCACCTTGCGCATGTTGTCTCTGTCGAGCTGATAGAGGTCGAAGATTTCCACCTTCTGGCGGTAAACCAGCCCGACAAACACTCCGGCCATGGCTTTGGCAGCCGTGCAATAGGGGTGGTCAATCAACACAAACTGGAGTACGTCCTGAGCCGCTTTTGGCAGGCCTGCCATCACTGGCTGAAAGTAAGCCTTGCGGTTTTCCCGCTCAGTCAGATCAACAGTGTCGATCACATTCATCGCAACGGCGCTCATACGGTGTACCTCCCGAACGTGTCCATCTCCTGTTTATCAGGGCGGGTATAAATAGCGGTGGTTTTGGGGTCGTCGTGGCCCAGCCAGAGCTGCACTTTCATCAGCGTTCTGCTTACATCGTCACTGGCTTCAACCTGTCGTTTTGCCCAGGTGTGTCGCCACCAGTGAGGGGAACCGGCAATACCTGCCTTTTTGCACCAAAGATTCATCCGATGTTGAAAGCTGCGAATGCTCATTCCCTGCTTATTTCTGGAGATGATCAAAGGCCGTTGTTCAAAGGTGAGATTGTCAAACCCATGGCCAGCCAACTGTTTATGAATACGCAACAGGTTTTTCAGTGCATCCATAATGATCTTTTTGCAAAACAGATCCTGTCGCTTATTACGCTTGTTGATCTCCGGGCGAATCACCAGCCGTTCACGGGCAATGGCACTCTGGGCATCGCCTACGGTCAGGCCAGACAACACACAAACCCGCACAGCGGTATGACGGGCCAGCACCATCCACCAGTAATCCCGCTCGGCGTAAATGTCCGACGTGTACTGTCGAACGGTAGAGAGCAGCAGTTTTTCTTCCTGCTGGGTGAAGTAGTTTTTAAACATATTTTTCGCCTCCGACGGCTTCCTTATGTTTTGCTCCCTGTCTGGCCATCATATGAAGGATTCTTGCCAGTACCGGGTCACTCATACATTCCTCAAAAGAGAGGTTCAGGCCGGATCGATGCCAGGCAGAACGCAACATGGCTTCATCAGGCACTACCGGAATTTCAAAACTGCACTGCGCTACCACTTTTCTGGGTGATGTAAACCACCGGTGTTCCCGTCGCAGTGGCATGGCTTCAACCCTCGTCGATCAGGGCTTCAAGCCGAGCCTGAAACTCAAAGAACCAGTGGATCTGCTCCATTCCCTCCTGGCGTATGCGATCGAACTCATCACGGGATATACGACCATCCGCCAATGCTAAGGAGACTTCACGGGCCACATCACCGATCTCTCCATGCCACCGGGCATACAAATCCAGCAACTCCGTATCACTGGTGGCGGAGAAGTCCCCAAGGTGAATAATTGAATGGTTCAGGCACGCCGCAATGGCTTCCAGCATCTGGAAATCATTACTGATGTGCATGATGTAAATGGCATCCAACAGCCCCAGCTTATGGTGTGGCTGGGAAGGATTAATCTCATTGGAGAGCACATTGGGCGCCTTGTTCAGCAGCTGCCCCATGGCACGGGCACCACCGCTAAAACGGGAGACGGTGCCCTTCATGGCTTTTTTGACCAGCGTCGTATCTGGCAAGCCATTGGTTGGATTTATTGTGTTCACGTAACACCTCCATGCTTTTCACGTAGAAAATCAGGAGGCAGCGGTCTACGCTATTCTCAGAGGGTTGTTATTTGTTAACATACCCCTGAGGCTAAAGTGTTCGAGCTGCTGCGTTGCTACCCTGCCAGGTAGTGACCGATGCCTCCGGTGTTCAGGACCTGCCAGTCCTGAACACCATCATTCAAACCTGCCTGGCAATGCCAAACTCTTTCTCTGCCAACTCCACTGCACGTTTCATCAGCAATCGAGCCATTTGTGACTGAGGCCGGTCATCTAACGTCGCCAGAGTGCCAATCCTTTCCTTAAGCTCTTTAGAGCGGAAGGCGACAATATCTGTTTGCGACTTTTCATTTTTCTTAGGCATAATGCTGTATTTCCGTTTACAAAGTTATCTAAAGTTCACACCGTTTAGGAATGTTAACAGCGTTAAGTTAACTTTAATTCCTAAATTTAGGAACGTCAACTCAGATTGGCTCTTTTTTTTATGAATGATTTTAAGGATCGACTTTCATCAGTCCTCTGTGGTCGAAAACTCTACCCTTGGGCAGCCTCTCTCGGGATCTCCAGAGGGGCAGCTGAAAGCATGAATAAAGGGAATATTCCGGGTTCAGAGATACTGACGGCCATCATGCGTA
This sequence comes from Thalassotalea sp. G20_0, assembly GCF_017744175.1. Taxonomy (NCBI): domain Bacteria; kingdom Pseudomonadati; phylum Pseudomonadota; class Gammaproteobacteria; order Alteromonadales; family Colwelliaceae; genus Thalassotalea; species Thalassotalea sp. G20_0. The sequence continues at coordinate 108,971 of NZ_JAGHQV010000008.1, forward strand.
AGGAGAACGTCTGCCTCACCTGGCTGGTGTCCGGTGAAGGGAAAAGATACAGCGTTGATATGCATGAGAGTGATGCCGAGCTTGCTGAAAAGCTCAGAATGCATGACATCGTTGGCAATAAATGGAATGTCGCCGTTGTTTTCGACAAGACCCGTCTGGTTGTCTGTCTGGCAAGCCCCACCACTTATATCTACAAAGACAAGCAGATCGACTACATCACCCATGAAGTACTCACAGGGCCTGTTGGTTTTGAAACTCAGGAGGTGTTGTTGGATTGTTTTGAACGGACAAAGCAGATTCAAGATGAACCAAAGTCTCACTGGTGGTTTTCCAATGTCGGTTCTAAATATCTGGACCCGCTTATCCAGGGGCGTATAGGCCCCATTGCAGCATTTGGGGATGGCCCTGAGTTCGGTCAGAAAATAAAAGTAGCCCCGATGCTGCCTGTTGCCCGGCTTGATGGTGAACTGGAACCTATGTTCAGAGGATTAAGACTGAATATCGAAGAAGAGGCCGATGCCCAAAGTGAAGACGTTGCATCGAAAGAACTGATGCAGGCGGTGATCACACTGGTAGAGCAAACAGCCCAGATTGAAGATATTGAACTGAGCATTGAACAGAAAGCCAAGGTATATACCGCTGTCTATCGTCATGCCCAGAAAAAAGGAATGAATCATACCCAGCTGGATCCTGTGCTGGCCACAAGCTTACTTGATGTTCTTTAAACCCAAGGAAACTGTCATGAAAAAAGTATTCATGCTGATATCGTCCATCCTTATGGTTGCCTGTTCATCTCCCGATCCGGAACTGGTTCGATACTGCGATTATCATAAATCCCTTAATGAGATCAGCGCATCGGCAGAGAGAATGTTTCCAGATTCACTGAAGCCTCTTACCGTTGAAGAAATGCAGATGCCTGAACATAAACTTACCTATGAAGAAAGAAGACAATGGGTAGATAAAGAGTCGCAGAAAATAAGAGATGAATTTGGTATCACTGATTCATATGAATTTGAGCAAAATGCCTATAAAAAAGGCTGGTTACCACTCACCTGTAAAGAACAGGGCATCTGGAAGCAGTCCAATTAATCTGTAATCAATAACCTCCTTTCAACCAGTGCAACGTATCCACACGAATAACAGACAGCTTCTGCAGCCGTTGCACCGGGTCTTCAATCTTCTCTGCCTGCACCCTGCGCATTAACAAGTCTTTCGCCGATCTCAGCACTGCCAGCTCATGAACGTCAATTTCGACGGTTTTCTTTGGGTGGTTACAGCCTTTCAACATGCCCATCTCCGAAATCATTAACTGTATGCTTAACCAGTATATTGAGTTAAGTCGTTGTATGACAAGACCAAATATTTAGTTAGGTCGTACGTGCACGTAACTTTTCCCAAAAGTTCACGTGGGGAACAACAAAAACGCTGTCTATTTTTGATCGACATCAATAAAAATCTGGCCGACCAAGAACTCAATGGCAAAAAAGACAGCTCAGCCAGCAGAGAAGAACCTGCGATGTCGGCTTGCCAGGGAACTTGCCGGTATCACGATAGAGGAAGCCGCCCGAAAACTGGGCAGAGGGGTCAGTACCCTGCGCAGCTGGGAGAGTCCCACCGGTGGGGCACCAAGGGATTACGATGATCTGGTGAATATGTGCCGTCTGTACGGCATCACGACGGATTGGTATCTGGAAGGAAGGGAGCCGATGTTCCGCACAGAGGCCCGTTTGTCGGAACCTCTGACCGAATTGATAGAGAAGCTGCCCGGCCTCACCGATCAACAGTTGGTTGTGCTGAACCAGCTGCTGGAGATGATCATCCGGTAAGGGCTAAGGTTATAGGACTCCTGTTAATGATATGAATAACCGATGCTTCGCAGAAAGCAGCTTGCCAAACACTCCGGCCTCCGTGCCGGATTTTTTATGCCTGCAGTGCCGGTATCCGCTGTGGATACTGCTTTGGCGCACTGGCGGTAAAATTCATCCAGTAGCCGCTACCGTCCTGAGTTTCTGTGAGAGAGGTAATCACCCATAGCCCGTCGATCTGCTCCCGACCGTGCCCAATCACCTCAACCATTCGCTCCGCTCTCAGTTCCGGATTCCCCGGCATCCGGCTCATGCGAAATTCAAACTGCTTGCGCTCCAGTTTGATCAGTTCCGATTTCACCGCAGCTACTGCCAGTTCACGGTTTTCATAACGGGTGGGTAACATCTTCTGGGGCTGAGCGTCGGAGGTGGCTACGGTTTCCTGCCCACCGTCCACCGCAAAATGTGCCGCTACCGATGCATAGTGGTTACGGCCAGAGAGTCGAACCGTTCCCCGTGTTTGTTGATTCAGGAGAATAGGCACTGGTGGCAAGTCTTGCCCTGAGACATTCCGACCATCCCCTTTGGCGAAGATAACCAGTTGATTATCCGCCGGTTTTAGCGTGCCACCGTAGAGCTCCACCAATCGGGTGAGCATATCCGCATCGGACTGGCTTTTCTGGTCGTGGTACTCCACCACTTTGGCTTTCAGATCGGCGCTCATATTCAGGGTAAAACCGTTACGACTGGCAACGGTCTGGGCAAGATCGCCCAGGGTCACCTGTTCCCAGGTCTGATCTTTTGGTGCAACAAAGCTGCCACGCATTCGGGCAGCACTGGCGGTAATGGTGATTTGCCGTGTCGGGAAGCCCAGCACCACATCATCAATGGAAAAGAGGCCACGGTATTGCAGCACGGCTGGCTCTCCCGGCTTCTGGTAGCCGGTCCAGATTTGCAGTTCACTCTTTTTGGCAGGGAAGGCCAGCTGCCCATCATCATTGAGGGTTATGGTCAGGCTATCGGAAGAGAGCCCGGCCTCATCGGTAAGTTCCAGGCTGACAAAGTAACGGTTGTATTCAGTGGTGCGGTCGGTGCCATTGATCACAATTTTTCGGGCTGGTTGCATAGTCGTTCCTATCCAAATAAATCAATTTTGGTGGAGCTGCCTTTGGGTGCCAGTACCGGCAGCACAATCACCAGTCCGCCAGGCAATAGCAAGCCATATTCACACAGTTTCGGATTAGCGTTGTACACAGCCTCCAGTGCGCCCCGTTGCCCTTTGTAATACTCATGGCAGATGGCATCGAGCATATCATTCTGTTTGGTGGTGTATCTGGCCATTAGCTGGGGTACTCCATCAGGCTTAAATCGAAGTCGATTTTCAGGGGTACGCCCCGATCATGGAATTGGCTCTGGATCTCTTCTAAACGACTGATTGCCCATAATCCCAAATCATTACCCAGCCCATCCACCAATCGCTGCGGTGTGCCACTGTCGCCCATGGCTTTCATTTTGGGAACCTGCCCAAGCCCACCTTTGTAGTGTGGGTAAATGGTGCCATTCATACTGACTTCCTGCAGATCGGGGCCAATATAATCCAGCCCCGGTTTCCCGCTGGCGGTGTCCTTTTTTGCCCAGCGCCATGAAGCCACTTTACGCAGTCGTTGATAGGCGGCAGTATCCACCGAAAACCGGAAGTCACCCAATGCCAGCATTGTTTTCGCCATCAGGCATTCCCCAGTGAGTAGTTATCCATCAGGCTGAGTTCGGATTTCAGCCGTTGTTTTTCGAGCACCTTCTCCACTTCATCCGCTACCTGCACCGCTAACTGTTGGCTGCTTTGTCCCGGTTGTTGGGTGATCTGGATCGGTACGCTATTGGTGATCTGTCGGGTAACCGCTGGCGTATTGCTACCGGTTCCTGCGATGGCTTTTGGTCGGGCATTGGCTCGTTTTACTTCCTGTTCGATGGGGTTCATGGCACCACCCACTTTACCCCCAAGCCATTCGCCACCCATGCCGCCGAGAATGCCACCCAGAATACCGCCCACTGCCGTACCGATAAGCGGAACCACAGAACCCATGGCAGCACCGGCAGCGGCTCCCGCAAGGGCACCACCCATACCACCCACATCAGAAGAAACAGCTTTGGCTTTTTCCGCTCTGGAGAGTCCATCGTCACTGAGGGTTGAACCTACGGAAAGCGCACCACCGGCCAGCATCAGCGGCATGGCAGCTTTGCCCATCAGTTTCATGGCTCCGGAACCGTGCCTGCCCCACTGGGTAAGTCGGCTGGCTCTGGTGGTTGGTCTGGCAGACGATTTGGGTAAGCTGCCAGAGTAACCACTGCGACGGGCTGACGATGAGCCGCCCATTCCCATACCAGCTCCCACACCGCCCGGAAAATTTGTAACAAAAACAGGCTGCACGCCACCGGCAGAAGCAAGAGCACCACCAATACCGCCAGCGGCACCACCGCCTTTTTTACCACGTACCATTCCGGCAATGGATCGACCTGCTCCCAACACCCTACGACCAATCGCAAGCCCACCCAAAGCCAATGCACCACCGGCAAGGGATTTCATAATGGTTTGCACCGTGTCCGGATCAAGACTGTTCATGGCATCAGCCAGTGCCTGAATGGGTTCGGCCAGTGAACCATCGGCCATTCGACGCCAGGCATTGGCAAAGTTATTCATGGCTGCGGCTGCGGTTTGGGAAGCTCGGGAAGAGTCCGCCATGATCTGTGTGCCATCGCCCTGAATACTCATGAACTTATCCAGGGAAGCAAAGCCACCAGTTTTCTGATATTCCGATGCCAGCACATTCACCAATCGACGGGATTCATCACCAAACACTTCCGAGAACTCAGACACATTACCGTTGGTGGCTTTGACGATTTCTTTCAATACCTGGGGAATGGATCGGGCTTCTTCTTTACCCTGTGCCAGTTTTTCAGGGTCAAACAGTTCAACCCCCAACCCTTCCAATTTATCCCGATTACTCACCAGATCCCGCAATGTGGCTTCAAAAGCCGTTGCTGCAACATCGGCTTCACCAGTACCCATCATGGAAACCTGCAACAGTGCACCCATCTCCTGCACTGCTGATTTACCAGTTCTGCCCATGGAGGCATAAGCCGCCGATACTCTGGAACCTTTACTGGCCAGAGCCTGAAGGGTAAATGCACCTTCTTTACCCTGAACCACCAAAGTATCCAGCTGGGCCAGCATCTCACCGGCGTTGGTGATGCCGAATTTCTCCGACATATCCGCCACCATTGCGCCCACATCCTGCCCGGCTGCTCCGGTGGCCTGCAGCGTCATGGCGATATTGGCAATGTTCCGTCGTGCTAGATCAAGATCACCGGTGCGTTCCACAATCTGTTCAATGGCGCCCAGTACCTCCAGATCGTTCACCCGGATTCCCTGTCTCTGGGAGATGGCAAAGACTTCATCCTTCAGTGCCTTTACCTTGTCGGAACTTAAACCGGCCTGAATGCCCAGTCGCTCATAACGCTCTGAAAGGGTCACTACTCCACGGGCTACTGCCGCACCTCCCAGTGTGCCGCCCACGGCTGCCCATTTATTGTCTACAGCATCCAGACCTTTGTTCATGCCCTGCAACGACATCCGAAAAGCCCGGTTCTGATGGGCAGCCTTGGCAATATTCTTGCTGTAGTCCATCACCCGGCGGGTCTGTTTACCCAGGGTGGAGCCCAGTCGATGATGAACCTGTTCAAAACGGGCAGTCTGGCGGGTGTCCCGTTCCATGCCTTCGGTCATGGTGCGACGAGCCGCCCGGGTATCACGCCCCAGACGGTTCATATCACGGGTTGCCCTTGGGTCTACCTCCGCACTGACTCGAACACTGACATCGTTATTTTGATTCATCCTGCAGCTCCTTCAGGTCGTTGTCCGCCTTCAGCCAGCTGAACAGTTCGTGGATGGGGAGGTCAGCAAGTTCTCTGAGGCTGCTTCCCCCTGCCGCTTTGGCAACAGCAAGGCATGCTGCCCTAAGAATTCCGACAGGGGCAGAAGAAAAAGCTCGAAAGCCTTATCCAGCTGGAGGTAATCGAAATACGGCAGTGACTTAATAAACTCTTCTGTGGTGTCCGTCAGGTTGGCATAGAGCAACACGTCCTTGTCATAGGGTGTTGAGGTGGATTGTTCTGCCACAATCACATCGGTTGTGGTGGGTGGTCGCATGGTCAGCTCAGTGACCGGTTTGCCACCCAGATCGGCAGGGGTTTGCAACGTGATCGGAATCGGCAGATAGCGTAATTGGCTCATGGTTTACCTTCATTGATGACAAAATAATTCTGGTACCGACACCCATGCCGGTACCATCGGATCAGATACCCAGTGCATCGTTAATACCGGCACGCATATCCACGCCGCCGACAATGGACTTGCCCCCTTCGATATCAATATCCACAAGCACTTCGCCATTGCGCTCCATCTTGATGGTGCTGATATCCAGCGTCAGTTCCAGGGTGTTCTGTTTTTTCCGTTCGATGGTGTCAGGGTCGAAGCCTGAGAGTTGGGCCGTCATCTTCACCACCAGGCTTTCTACTGCGCCACGACCAGCCAGCGCACCCCGGAAGGTAAAGCTGCGCTCTTCGCCATTGCGAAAACGCATCAGTTTGATGATTTGCGGGTCGTACTCCGCCATGGTGACGGTGGACTGCATCAGCTCAAACAGTCCCATATTGATGTTGATATGCCCGGCCATGCCGCCAGCGGTGAACTCTTCCATCACTTGCTGGAACGGGGGCAGTTTGACACTTGTGGCCTGCCCGATCTTGCCCTGTCCATCCGCATACCAGGCGTAATCCACCAGTAGTTTTGGGATACTCTGTGCCATTGTTGTTGCTCTCCTTGGTGATGAATCCGGAAAGCACCGTCCCCTTAGGAGAAGATGCTTTCGGCGTAGTCGTTAATGAAGTGACTGGTCACCACAATGGCCTGGGCAATGCCCGGTGGGGTGAAGTCGTAATCGAGATAGAACTCTCCGGCAATGATGGTGTCTGGGGTGTTCAGATCAGGGTCTGCCCACGCTGTGCCGCCCAGCAGATTACCGGCACGAACCTGTCCGGCCAGAAAGACGTTTACCTGTTCCACCACATCTTCAACGAAGGTTTTATTGAGCTTGTTATCCCGTGCCCACTTCAGGGCTTCGGCAATGGCATCCAGAATGATGTCGTTGATGCGTACATGGCTGGAGAACTGCCACTTCGGATCATCGGAACAGCTCAGGTTGCCCCAGGTGCGATAGCCGGTGTCGTTGATTACGGTGCTGATCTGGTTGGCGTTCAGCACGTAGGCGGTGCAGGTGGTGTCGCCATCCACGTAATCCACTGGAATATCGGTGCCGAGAATGCCGTTAATGCGCTGGTTGGAGGTGGAGCTGGAGAACTCTTCGCCCACGGTGTTGTCTTTCAGTACCCGAATACCGGCCTGCATGGCAGACATGGGCACCACTTCACCTTTGACGTTGATCACCCGTGGCCAGCAGCCTTCAAAACGCTGGCTGGCAAAGTTCTGCCGGTAGGCCTGGGCTTCTTCTGCCTTGTTGCCGGGGCAGTCGTAATAGACAAAACCACGCAAGCGGTCAGCCATGGTTTGCAGTTTGGTCGCCGCAGACTGTTCATGGGTGAAACCCGGCGCAATCAGGATGCGGGGTTTGAAGCCCAGTACGTTCTGCACATCGGGAATCAGCTCCATGCCGGTTTTGGTGCCATCGGCGTTGATGGTGCCAACCACATTGGTGAGGGTTTCGGCGTCGGTTTGTCCTTCCGGTACCACAATCACAGCGATGATGGCCCGAGCCTGGGCAAAGATCACTTCCATGGCGGGCAGCAAGGTGCCACGACGATTTCCGGCGGTATCCAGCTTGGCCATCATGGTCATGCTGCCGTGGTTGATGATCACCTTGTTTTCTGGGAACACTTCCGAATCCGCATCGGGAGCGGTACCCACCATGACAATGGGTGCGGTCGGGGCAATGGTTGTGGGGCGCACACCACCGGAACCGGTAGCGGGGTAGATGCCGTGTCTGAATTGTGACATTGCTGTCTCCTGCTCTGTGAGCGTTGAGATCGCAATACCTTCAACGGCTTCTGCGGGGCTTTTTGTGTATGTTACTGCTTGTTGTTACTGCTGTTCAAACGGCTTTAGGGGGCCGGTTTGATTTCTTGCCCGGATGGGTCGATTTCTTCCGGAATCCAGAGCTTTTCCTGTTCCAGCCCTGCTGCCCTGGCTGCCCGTTTCAGTTGCTCGGCGGTGACCATGGCTACAGTGTTATCGGCCAGAATCCAGCGAATGGTTTCATCGGGGGATTCTGCCAGTGCTCCGGCTCTGGCCATACGTGACTGGCTGGTTTCGTCACCGTCGAAAAGCATATCGTCGATTTCTACGACAATGGCGTCTACTTTTGCCTGACGGTCGGCTTTCCATTGGGCGTGTTTTTGTTTTTCCTGCTCTTCTGGGGTTGGGGGTGGGATTGGGACTTCTTCTGGCCATGGACCTTTTGCAGATGGTTTCCATTCATAACCTTCTCTGGCTGGACGAAGAAACCATTCTTTTGCCATTTCAGGCATACCATCTTTATGGGTACACCCCTCCGTAATGAATTCTTTCAACTCCTTATCCCATCGAGGCAAACTGTTGTTTTTCGGGTCATAAAAACACATTAGGCTCTCCCCACCACTTCCCAATAAAAGCTTGCTCCAACCAAAACCTGCGCTGACGCTTGATATAAACCCGCCAATCCTCCAGCTGTTGGTTGGAACATGATCAAGACATTCCACTGAACACCACCGCCACCAATCGACGGCACAGCCATACCACCAATAACTTCAGTTATTGGTACAGGGTATGGCCTTGCTGGCAATCCATGTTGAAAAAAACCACCAACCTGACCATGCCCGATAGTGCTATTGAATGTCACATAGCCAAACTGGCGGATAACTCCAGTATCCCAAATTTCATAGTGCCCATTAGCATTCTGACCTCGTGACACAATATAATCACCAAGCCCCTTGATACTTCCAACTTCGTGTTCATGAGGGGCTGAGGGAAAGATAGACGACTCTTTCCATTTATTCAGATAATACGGTACAACCGCCCGTTTCTTATCAATGCCAGCCTTTGTTTCTGCATCATTAGCAACTTCAATCTGTCCAGCCTGCGTCTCAGAGGCTGAACGAGTCCCCGCATCCATCGCAGCTTTAACCGCCGCACTATTAGCAGGCGTTGTAGTACTGCTGGAATTAGTCGCACTGGATAACTTCTTCTTCAGCCAGTTCCATAACTTCAATGAAGTAATGAAACTCAGATCATCCTCACCCGCATCCACCTTCGCCTGACTGGCAATGGTCGAAGCCCCCATCAGTGTTTCAGTGGCATGGGGCATATACATCGTCACATCACCAGACGGTGCTACCGATCCGGGTGCGGCACTGATATTCACCTGCTCCGAGAGCATCATGGTGGTATCTGGCCCTTTACTCTGAATCACACCACCGTCGTCCAGCTGCATGGTGGCGTAGAGTTCGCCGGTGTCGCAGATAAACTCCATTTTAGTGATGTCGTAGGATTCGCCCGGTGTGTTGTCGATGGCGACCACATAGATTCGACCAGGTTCAATCACCTGCACCCCTTTCATGGGCAGTCGTTTGATTTTGGTGGCGCCGTTGAACAGATCAACATCACTTAACGTGGCACCACTGAAGCCATTGGCCTGTGCATTTATGGCGGCATCGATGCCGCTCTGGTGAATAACGAGACTCACTCCCAATACCCCCTGTGCATAACGGTAATCTGTAGATGGGTTTGCAGTTCCAGCGGTGCGGCCTGCACGGTGCCCACGGTGACTTCAAAATCACTGCGTAACGGTTTGGCCTGATTGATGGCGCTGATAATGTCGTTTTGCAGATCGGAATCCGGACGGAAATTAGCAGTGGTGATGGTGCCCGGTGCGTTGTCTGGAACGCTCTCGCCTTCCAATTGGAGGCTCCAGCCAGACTTCCCTTCAGTAAAATATGGATTGCTTATCAACTGTTGGTTATCAAATAAGTCCCACAGCTCAACCTCTGCGACTTGCGCCAAGCCACTACCAGAGTAATTAACAATAAAGTGTGGTCGAACATAAACCGTACCTTCCCTGAATGAATTGTCGGTGATATCAATTCCGGAGACTTCTCCTTCAAACGTCACCCAACCATCAACAGGGCTAACAGATACGGCTTTAGCAGCACAATGAACTCGGGGATAACCACCAATATTGATTCCTTGATAGGCGGAATCCAAAACGGTAACGCCAGCATAAAACTGGCCGGAACCTTCAATTTTTCGAGTTTTTATTTTTAACCTGTAAACCCTGCTCGTTCTGATCGGAATTGGGTCAGAGCCATAAATAAAGTACTGCCCACTGATTTCATAAACCGGCAACTGTCGCTCATTATCCTGGGCAGAAATATCCACGCTGAAGGAGTGCGGTTCACCCTTTGGCGTTGTTTGCCACCATTCAGTGATATAGGCCGTTGTACCAAAATGGGCAATGGCATCTTCCACCGCTTTTCGGCTGCCTTTGATGCGGTGCTGGTAAAGTGCATCTTTTACCGTCTGGCGCTTAATGTGTTCCGGCCAGCTGTCGTCCCACTGGTCAACGCTGAAGCTGTAAGCCAGAAATGGCAAAAACTCTACGGGGCATTCATCCGCATTCCATAACTGGCGATAGGGCACCGGCAAGCGGTCAAACCGTTCGGAGACTGCGGCCAGTGCTCTTTCCTGTGGCGTTGCTGACGGTGGCAATATCTGTTCGGTCATATCGCCTCCTGAGTCAGTTCAATGGCTGCGCAGTAGGCCGCCTGAAGATCAGACACACTGATTTCCGCATCCGGTTCATGGAGTACCACACGCACCACACCGGGTTGTTGCAGTGCGCCATAAATACCCGAAAGGGGAACCAGTACACCAATACGATGGAGTGATTCCACATAGGTTTTCACCGCCTCACGGCAAGCTTCAATCACTGAATCCGCACCCGGCCCCGGTGCCACATAAATGGTTGCCCGAACCCGGTAGACAATAATCTCAGCAGATTGGATAGTGAGTTCATCAGTCATCTGCCGTACATGGGACTGCATCATATAAGTCGTTGAGGCACTCAATAAATCCGCTGAAGCGGTGCCATCCCCTTCATGGGAAAGCAGCGGTATCAGTACCTGACCTTTTGCCGGGCTTTTCGGTTTTGCGGATTTCACCCGTTCATCGGAATTGAGTGCATGGTAAAGGTAAGCGCCTTCGGTACCGGCGTTACTTTGCCCTTCCATGGAGAGCTGAATGCGATAACGGAAAGCATCATCACTCTCCATCACTTTCGGTCTGGGCGGAATGGCATCCGGATCGCCTTCATCCAGCGTCAACCGCTCTTCATCCCAGAAAGCAGCCAGATTATCCAGATCTTCATCTTTGGCATAAGGCAGCAGCACAGCCAGCAAACCTTCATTAATCCGCTGCCTGAGTTTCTGTTCTCTGGCGGTCATCACCAGTTGCTGGTTATAGGACGGATCGCCCACCCGCATATTGTCCGCCAGCTCAGGGTCGAAGTTGCGCAGGTCTTCCATCTGCTCGGCAAAGATCGCCTCACTGTCCAGCTCTTCAATCGCTTTCGGTGGCGGCAGTTTGCTGAGATCAATCACTGAAAAGCTCATAACCGTATGCCCTCCAGTGTTACCAGCTCACCATTCACCAGGTATTCACCTTCCAGATCCACCACAACCTCGCCATTTTCCAGATCACCGGAGAGCACCGTGCGATGCAGTTTGAATTCATCGAAAATCTCATTGGCCGGGTCTGCCAGAGTGGCAGCGGTTTCTGCATAGATATCCAGCCTGAAATCATCGGTCACCTTGGCATCGATCAGTTCCGGCATATTGGAACCCCAGCTACGGCGCAACAGCAGTGAGCCTTTGCGGGTTTTGAATAACCGGTTGATGCGCTGTTTCAGTTCTTCCAGCCCGGTGAGCTTTCTGCCGGTGTGCTGATCCATGCCCACTGCCATCAGAGAAACTCCTTGATGTTGTCGGGCAACACCTTGTCCATCACGGCTTGGCCGCAAGGGTCGTTCCACATGGATTCGATACTGATCACCATGCTCATATTTTTCAGAGCGGCAAAGGCCTCTTCAATGAATTCCAACTCTGCCTTGATCTTGTCTGCCAGTACGCTGGCACTGGCTTGCAGTTCGGAGGCAAGGGTGCCGATCATCGCCACCAGTTCCGATTCCGACATGGAACCACTGATAAAATCTGTGATGGCAGAAGACATCTGCCCGATAACGCCCCCAATGGCAGACATCACCGAATCCACGGCACCGGTGATGGAACCCATCATCGCTTCGGTATTGAGACAGCTTGGGGGAATCTGATCGACATAAGATTCCACCTGCTTCGCAGTCTGGGCGATGGATGATCTCTGGATGGCGTTATCCACCTGATCCTGTGCATGGTTGGAGAAATTGGTAAATGTGCCCTGGCACTGTTCAATGGTGGTGATGTGTTCACTCAGCCCTTCAATGGGCAGGGCTTTCAGTTTGGTTACCACATCGCCACTGTCACCGGCCAATGTGCTGGCAATACCCGGCACCGGGCTGACCGCACTGGCGCCCGCTTTGACTGCCTTGAAAACATCGATATTAAATTGCACCGGTTGTCTCCTTACATTTGCGGGTCGGGTGGTGGTGAATTGCCGTTTACGTGTCCGTTGTACTGGTCACGCATTAACTGCATGGTGCCTTTTTTATCCCGCACTTCTTTATGGCTGGTGATGTCTTCTGTGACTTCCAGTGGCCCATCCAGCAGAAAGCCGCCTTTGGCCACCAGTTCTACCGTGCCTTCATTGGGTAATGTGGCTTTCAGTGAATGACTGTTGCTGTCGTATTCAATACGGGCACCGTCTTTCATATCCCGTACAAACTTATCCAGGTCACTCTCCGGCTGTGGGTTCTGGTCGCTGTGTATGGCGCAGATAATCACACCATCCCAATTCCCACCGGGCAGCAGACACAATACCTGCTCGCCTTTTTCGTAAGGGTCCCAGCTGCTGGCTTTCAGGGCTCGTCTTTCACCGTGGCGTAGCCACCATGATTTGCGCTGTTCATCAAAGGTCACCCGATAGCGCAGTGGGTCAGCCTGAACCTCGTCAATGGTGCCGATCTGGATCATGGACATCAGGGCACGGTGGATGGTGGAGAGATCAATCATCTTTGCTCTCCATCAATTCATCCATAGGGATATAGTCATCCTCATGGCCAAAACCGATCTCTGGCTCCAGCCCCACATAAACATCAGACGGTGAATCACTGCCATCGTCCCAGCGATTGTCCGTAACGGACAAATCCACCGGTCCATAATCACACTCAGCCACATACCACCCACAAGGGGCTTCCACCTGCATACTGGTGACGATATTGCGAATGGATAGCAGTGCACCGTCGTCGGATTCGCTGAAGGCTTTCAGCTCCTTTACCAGTTCCAGTTCCTGTTGCTCCACTTCGTGGCCTTCTGCCCGTGCATGGAGTTCGATCAATCCATAAATCAGTAATTTCAGACTGCCCTGATAGGCGTTGTCTCCGGGGTTTTCGCCACGGTAGAGCACACAGTGGATGCCCTGTTCTCTCAGTTTTTGGTGATACTGCTCCCGATCTTTCCAGGTGCCGGTCACTTTTCGGTGTGGCAATCGGTCAGTGAGGAACTGGCGAATCTCGTCAATGATGGTCATGGAATCAGACAAAACCGGACTCCTTCAGTGCATTGCTCACGGCACTGTGCATCAGGCCTGTGATTCGATCCCGTTTGGCATCCACCGCAGGTTCCATATACTTCTGAGGTTCTGTGCCTTTACGTGCAATGGATCGGCGAATCATAAACGCCAGATCCTGTTCATCGTGCTGTGGATTATTTGGGGTGATGCGTTTGACTCTCACCCAATCCAACACGCTCTGCAGGCTGGGCGCACCACCGGGGCCTGCACCGTTTTCCACATAAACGCCGTAATCCACATTGGGGCCGACGATACGGGACAGCTCACCATCCACCCTTGAGCGAATGCTGTTGGTCAGTGTGGTAAATGCTTTGGGGGCAAAGCCTCGGGCATCCCGACTCAACTCTGCAGCACCACGGCTCACCGCTGCTTTCAGCCGATGGCGTAAAGCACCCGGTGCTTTCTGTACTGCTTTTTGCAGTTGGTCATCGTCCAGAGTGATATCAAGCTTCAGCATGATGCCCTCCGTTCCCAGTCTTCCAGCAGAATGCGATAGAGCGCCGCAGGCACCCCGCCTTTACTGGCACCGGACACCGCATGTTTGGCACTGACGGTTTTATCAACATTGCGCATGGAGAGCCACTTCATGGCTTCTGCCTGGGCACGTAACAGCAGCAGACCACGCTCACTTTCAGATACGGTGGTTTTGCTGCCATCTTCATCGATGTGATGGTTGGCAAAATAAAAGAAACGGAATTCGGTACCCATCAAACCAATCTGGCCACCGGTGGGAATAAACGACAGAACAAGGTATTTCGGTGAACCATCAATCACGGAAACATCAGGCAACTGACGTGGATAACCGGGCTGCCATGGCTTCATGGTTTTGCGCTGCTGTTGTCCCCAGGTGCTGAGTTTGAAGTCCATCAGGTCTTCCGGTGCCAGATAGATATCTTCACCGAGGCGCAACTGAATAGAACCCACCAGAGTACGACGGCGCACCCTTGCCAGATCTTCCGCAGCGATGGTCAGCAGCTGGGGCAATTCGTCAAGGAACAGGCCAGCGGAATCCATCAGGGATGTTTTCAGGCTCTCGGTAAGTTGTTCCAGTGACATGGTTGCGGTCATTAACGATTCTCCAGCTTCTGCAATGCCCGGGTGACATTGACGTTTAACTCACCCAGTTTTTCCTGCAGATGCTTGCTGTCTTCCCGGTAAATGGACTCAAAGGTTTTAAACTCCGCCTCAATGGTTTCGTCTTTGTTTTTCAGGGCGGTAATCGCACTGGCATTGAGGGAAATTTGTATTTGCATCACTGTGTATCCAGCGACCAGAAACAGCATAAACGTGATGAGTTGTATCAATGTTCCAAGGTTTACTGTCGGGTCGTACTTCACGAGTGGTTTCCCATGCTCAGCCATCTTCGGTACTCCTCTGAAAACTGGCCCCGAAGAAAAACTGCAGAATGGTCGCCACAATGGTTCCCAGGATAAAACCCAGAATGTTGTCTGCGAATCGAATGTTCTCTTTCGGAATTTCAATAAAGGTAATGGCGCCAAGGTAAACGCAGACGGTCACCGCCCAGAACCATGCAAATCGGTAAATAAAGAGACGTGCTTCAGGATCGGACTGTTTCAACGCCTGAACCTGCATGGCTCTGGCATTGGCACGATCTGAGTTTGCCAGTTCAAGCAATCGTTCTTTGTGGCTGAGTAATCGCTCTTTCAGTTCAAACGCTTTCGCTGGGTCTTGTTGAATAACCGACAGGGCATCTTCCGGTTTCTTCTCTCCGGTCATTCCTGATGCAAGGTCTAACACGTCTCCGGCAACCTGCGCCGCTTTGGAGCCACCGAGCAAATCACCGAGCCAGTCAGAAACACCGGTGACATCAGCAAGTTTTTTGGCGAGTGCAATAGTGGCCATGGGTTCCATCAGACAAAATCCTTATAGTTCCGGACGAATTCTTCCGTAGTGCCTTTGCCCAGCGGGGTGTTGTAGTGTTTTTTCCAATACCGTGCCAAGGCTTCTATATCATTCGGGTCATCGGGCAGGGCTTCTGGCTTGCGGTAATAAACGATTCTGGCAATGGCGGTGGCGTAGCCAAGATTCAACACCAGTTCCTGATGCCGGTTTTCAGAGCTTTGATCAAAGTCACTGGAGGCAAAACCACGCACCTTGCCTGCCAGTTCATGGCGAAAATTCAGATAGTTTTGCCAGGCATCATCATGGGTATCCGGTTCTATCTGATAGATACCCAATGCAGGGCCCTGAACCTGAACCAGATGTTTTCCGCACAGAGACTCCTGTACAGCGGTGCCCAATAACAGGTTCTCCGCTGCCAATGAATACAAACCAATCGATTTCAACACCGGCTGAATAACATTGATGCGCAGGTCAGAGGCCAGAATTCCCATTACTTATACTTCCTTCCGCTTTGACAGCTGATCCTGCACCAGTGCCAGTTTGCCTTCGTCGTCCCCCACAGACAGAAGCTCTGCTTTTAGCTCTTCATCACTCATGGTTTCCAGTGAGGTAACGTACTCATCCGCCTTTCGGGCTTCTTCACGGGTCACAACTTCCGCTTCCAGAGCAGGCTTCAGTTTTTTTGGTGGGGTGTTCTGGCTGTAATGGGCAACCACCTGCTCCAGTTGCTGATCGGTCAGCTCTGGCAGCTGGGCGATTTCCGTTTCCTGATTCTGTTTAACAAACGCTTCCAGATTCCAGACTGCTGCGGTGGTCTCCAGCAAATCTTCACGGGCTTTGATCAGCAGGTATTGAGATTCCACCATTCGGGTCTGATTGGGTGGAACGGTGACCGCACCGATATGCACCGGTTTTTCGGTCTTGTTGTGGTAAGGCACCTTCTGCATGGTTTGTTCCTATCGCTGTGAATTCAGTCAGGGAGTGGCCGGTGACTCTGGGGAAAAGTCACCGGCGGCCGTTCCATCGGGTTGACGTTTAACGGTTGGTGAAGCTGAAGTACAAGACGCTGGTAAAGCGGTCGTACAGTGGCTTCGGTACATGGATAGCGTTGTACTCTTCGCCGTAGCTCTCTTTGGCGCCGGTGAGGTTGCCGTTCTCATCCCGGGCTTCTACCGGCTCGGACATACTCCACGGCTTGGCAACGGTGTAGCTGGCAATACCACGCTGACCCAGCAGGATACGTTCATCACCCAGATCAATACCCGGTGCATTGGTACCCCAGGCTTCAATTCCCTTGATCTTTTCAAGGTTTCCCTGGGCGCTGGTGCTCACGCCGTCACGCTTGGCGCTCATGGCGAACTGTTCAGCGTTGGTAGCTGTGTCGTTGAGGGTTGGGCTCATCAACGCAAAGTCGGGAGTGACGTAGCGACCGGAAGCCATCATGGCCTTCTGGGCAGAGATGGCCTGAATCAATCCGTTCAGGTGCTTCTCTTTCGCTACATTGGCAGGAATATCCGCATCCACCTTCACGATGTTGGTGGAGTAGCTGTAGCTGATCTTCACTGCACCGGTAGGGTCTTCAATGGAACCGTCCTGATCAACCAGGGAGACATAGCCCAGGTTGTAATTCACAACGTGGTAATACAGACCAGATGGCTGCTTACCGGAACCGTCCCATGGTTTCAGTTCTGTAGAACCGTCTTTCACCACGATTGGGTTTTCTGGCTGACCCACTGCATTGCCCTGCAGATCGAACACCTGACGCTGACGGACAATCGGGAAGTGATCTGTCTTGTAGACGTTGCCCTCTTTGGTGATGCCTTCATCCGTCACAGACATGGCCATAAACGCATCAGCACAACGCTGAAGTTCATTGGCAATACGACGGCACAGCAGTTCTTTCACCAGTCGTGCGGCACTGGCTACGTTACGGCCCCAGGCATCCCAGTTGATACCAGCGGTGCGGGTGAAGTGCAGCACTTCGTTGGAAACATCGATCGCCAGTTTCATGGCATTGATGTAAGCCAGGTCCATCTTCTGGCTCACCTTCACCTTAGGGATAGGGGAGCGTTCGTAGACGATGCCATCATTGGCAATGCCACCGGTGTGACGCTGCTCGTATGGAATCTGAGTGGTGGCCGTGGCGCTGGCGTCGGTGTAGGTGCTGACCAGTGACAGAACATTCAGGTCTGACAGTGCTTCACGGATTACTTCACGCTGGAAGCCGATGGGCAGGTTACTGTCGGAAACATTGGTGGTGCCTTCAGACAGAGTGCGAACCGCCATACCGATCTGCTGGCTGTGCTGGGCATCGAACAGGTTCAGCACATCACGGACAAAGCCCGGCAATGCTTTATCTTCTGACAACCGGATCTGACCGTTATAGAAGGCACTGGTGTTACGCAGTTGCTGATGCTGGATGTTCTGCAGTCTGGCTGCTTCGTTGGTTGGTACATCCTGAAGATGGACACGACCAGAAGGCGAGTTGAGGGTGATGCCCATTTCAGAGAGTTTGCGGTGGGCAATCTCTTTGTTCTTGTGGTCAATTTCACGTTCGGCCAGTTTTTTAATCTGGTCGTCGCTCATGTCCACCGTCACCAGCTCGGAAAGTTCCGTGATGAGGCTGGCTTTTGCGTCGTCTTCAATGCCCTGGGCAGCGTTGACCGTATCGGATAATACCTTCTGTTTGGATTCCAGTTTTTCAGATAGCTGTTTACGCTGGTTATCCTCTGCCGTTCTCTGCTCCGAAAGAATACGCACCACATCTTCAGCGGTCACACCCGCAGGGCTGGATAGCTGCATGGTGACGTTTGTTGCGTTGGGGTGTGCTTCGGCCAGTGTTTTTGCACTGGATTTGATGTTCTCAATAATGAGCTTGGCCTTGGCTTCTTCTTCGATGCCGGCCAGGGAGTCTTCAGCCAGCTTTTTGAACGAATTCAAAACGCCTTCGGAGAGTTTCAGTGGCTCACAAAAAGCCATTAGAGCTGCAATAAGCTGCTGCCATTTCATGGTGTCTTCCTCATGGAGTTGTTTTATCAGTTGTTCGCTGATCAGGGTGGGGTATTGGCCTGAATCCGATTCGGAACATTGCACAACGTCCAGGCCTTTGATCACCGGGCGCACCGTTAAACCGGCAGCCAGCAGCACAGGGCCATGTTGTTTCTGGAATTCGTTATCGGTGAAGTTCTCGCAGAACTCGGCGGACAGGTATTTGAAGCCTTTTTTGGTGATGGCCTCTATGCCGTATTCGGTCCATTCCACCAGGGCTCTCAGTTTGCTGCCATCCAGCTGCAACTGACGAACGTAACCGGCGGCACCATTGCCCGGCTTGTGGTCTACATCAATGGCGATATCCTGCCCATACACATTCGACGTAAAGTTGCTGATCATCTCAGACAACATCTGACGGGTAATGGCAAAGGCACCATAACGGGGATCGGTGAAGTTTCCGGCACGGGTGACCGTTACCCAGCTCTGACGACGGTCGGCGTCCACCGACACGGCATCCGCCAGCATACGGATTCGTTCATGCTGGCCGGACTCGGAAAGCTGGAAAATACGGTTCTGGTTCACGGGCTCTACCTGTCTGCAGTAACAGTCCTTGAGCGCATTAAAAAAGCCCGGTTATCCTGCTCTCATTTGTGGGAGAGTGGATAGCCGGGCTTCAAACGCCTTATTCGGTAGATGCCAGAATCTCAGGGTTTTGGCGACATTAGAATGGTGAGATGTGTCGTTTTAATTTTGTTTGTGCTGTCGAATGATCTGCCCAACTCTGGACGGAGATATATCAAGCTCATTTGCAGACTCTTTATTTGTAAGACCTTTTTCATGATTTTTTAAAATCTTGCTGTCACGGTTTTCTCTCTCTAATTTTCCTAGTCTATTTTCCGCACTGGTCATGCGGTCATCCATCACTTCAAGCTGTTTAATAATTTCTGCATTTTCAGACGCAAGTCTCTTAATTGCTGCCTTTTGAATTTTTGGTTGCTTAGTTTTTTTAGCCATTTCCAATTTTCCTTTATAAAAACGCCCAATCGAATTGTTGAGCGGTAAAGGAGTATAGACAGCTAAAAAGGGATGTACCCAACAGGCACCCAAACCCATTCCTTACACCGACAAAGCGCCACCCCTTCATGCAGTTTTACACAGCGGGAGCGCACCACTTCACCGTCGTAAATCTTATGACCACATTTGCAGATCACTTCAGTGGTCGGCTTGATATTGCTCACTGGCTGTTTCTGTTCTGTGGTCATAGGTCATCCTCGAATTTGTGTTTGATCTCCTTCCATGGACGGTCAATGTCGTTTTCTTTCAATAATCCGGCTTGCAGGGCTTCTACCTTTTTCCGGCTGGCCAGTACCTGATACTGGGTTGAGTAAGGTTGATCGTGTAACCAGTCGATTTTGCTCTGCTTGCCTGCCCGATCTTCATCACTGACTTCATCTTCAAACACCACCTCCTCATAACTGAGCGTGTTCGGGTGTGCTGGCCATGGGCTTTTGCCTTTCGGGTAGACACCTTTACCCAGACCGTAACGATTCGCCCGGGCGTGCATATCGCAGATATCCGGTTCCGGGTGGCTGGGCGATAACAGGAAACGGGTACCCGCCACATCATCCAATTCAAAGGCACTGGTCTGATAAGCAATGCCGTGGGCTCGGTTGATTTCGGTTCTGAATACCCGCTTGGCATAGTCGTAGGGTGAGCCATCGGCTTTCAGTAATTCGGCAGTGGTTAAACGGCTGATCTTGCTGGCGTTGGCCTGCTCCATTTTTCGTTGAAGCTCTGCGGGGATGGCTTCACCTCTCAGGGTGAAATCCTGAGCGGCCTGACTGGCGGAATGCCCCTGAATCACCGCTGACTCTATTGCACGACCAACCACTTCTTTTGCATGACGATCTACCCGCCAGAGTCTGTCTGACAGTTGCAGACCATCCGCAGCCTGAAAGTTTCTAACGGCTCTTACTGCTTCATCGGTGAGGGTGTTGACTCGTTCTGGAATGGCTTCTTTCCAGACACCGGCGCCCAGTGCGGCACCCTGAGCCAGATTGTTCTCCAGCAGATCATTTTGTATCAGGCTTAACTCTTCCAGCACCTGTTCCACCTGACGTTGCAGGGTGCGCAGGTTATTGAGCCGCACCACACCATCGGGGGCGCTGGCCTGAATGCGCAGGGCAATATCATTGGCAGCCTGTTCATAAATACGCAGCAGATCAGACAGTGCGGCTTTATCCAGCTGCTTGCCTGCTTTTATGGCCTGCTGATTGGCCTTGCGGATTGCCTCCCGTATGGCTTGCGGT
This sequence comes from Thalassotalea sp. G20_0, assembly GCF_017744175.1. NCBI lineage: Bacteria > Pseudomonadati > Pseudomonadota > Gammaproteobacteria > Alteromonadales > Colwelliaceae > Thalassotalea > Thalassotalea sp. G20_0. The sequence continues at coordinate 129,766 of NZ_JAGHQV010000008.1, forward strand.
GTACTCATGAATTACCGCTCCGGGTGCTGATGGTGGTTGCGCTTTCACCTTTGGGAGCGTTGCCGGGAGTCACAGAAACATCCGGTTTTTCTTTGATGCCTGGCTCTTTGGTAGAGGGCTGTTTTGTTGTGGGGTATGGGTTGTTTTTGTCGTTTTCTTCTGCCTGCAGGTTTTTAACTCTTGTGACATCCAATCCGGCGGACTCATAAACCAGAGCATTAGGTACACCCATTGCCTGCAGTTTCAGTGCGTAGTCTGCTCTCTGGTTGCGGGTTTCGGTCTTACGTTCGGCAAAGGCTATCTGGAAATCATAGGCATCCGGATTGATACCGTTCAGCAGCAGTTCCAGCCGGAAGCCCTGTTCATAGGCAAAGGCCTGCACATCCTGAACACCATCAATCTCTTCGTAGTAATCTTTTTTCAGGTCTTCCAGAACATCACGGTTCAGATCGCCCACATAACCAAATAATCCTTTTGGTGCCGGGCCACCGGAGAAGAAGGTATCCAACAGGTAAGAAACATCGGCTATCTGATCAAGGTTGGCATCGCCTTCTATAGCGGTGATTGCTCCTTTCTTGTTTGAGTAAAAGTCAGTCTGAATCTCACCCGCTTGCAGCTCAACCTGCTTTTTATAAGTATCCAGTTCTTCTTTCGTTGCCCCTTCCAGATTATGGAAAAACTTTTGTGGCGCCCGATGCCGACGACGAATCACCAAGTCCTCTTCCGTCATGGTGAGTTTCTGCCAGACAGTGCGGTTAGCATCCAGATAAGGCCTGCCCATGGCACCCATATCATCAAAATTGTCCGGATCCAGACGCACAATCGCCAGTTGCCAGAAAGGGAAACTGGCTAACTTTTCCCAGGTTAACGGGTCGTACTGGATATAGGCCTGCTGCATATTTTCAAAACGGCCATTGATATCCACTTGGGGAACAATGGTTTCTGAGGGCATACGCACCGCACCGATAATCCGGTTCTGGTTGAAGACCCATTGCAAAATCAGATTGCCTTCCATGACGCAGCCACGGGCATCGGATTTCAGTTTGTCCGGATTGTGCAGCTGCAACCTTTTCTCAAAAGCTTTCCACGCTCTGATGATGCGTGCGTTTTCCTTATCCTTCCATACCAGACGCAAGCCGCCTTTCACCACATCACGGGCCATACGCCGATGGATTTTCTTAACCCGTCCATCCAGTTTGTCCATTAACCGGATATCCAGTACTGACTGACGTTGATCCGGATCCACATGCATCCGGTTATACAGATAACGGATACTGTTTTCCGGTGTGGCTACCCGGCCTTTGGTTTTCTTCAGTCGCTCCACTTCACTCTGCAGATCGGTGGACGTTTGCCGCAGCTGGTTCATTTCAGCCAGCAATTTGCCCCGACCAAACAGCCTGTCCATAAGGTTCATCGGTGAATTCCTCCAAGGTGTAGCGGGCTGGCTCCCAATAGTTGAGCCCGGGTCTGGGTGCGGTTGGCTATGATAGTTTCAACACGGCATTCTCCACGGGTGACAAAGCCCCAGAGCATGGCCATAAAGGAGTCAAACAAATCGTCCCCGATATCCCGTTTCACCATTTTGTAACTGCTGTAACTGGTGTTAGTGCTGACCGGTTTGATGTTTGTCAGTTGACGACAAAGTAACTGCATATCGTTGATGGCAGGATCAATGGTTTCGTTATCTTCAACATAGGGAATGGCTACACGGCCATTATTGAAGGCAGAGCGCACAGCCTGAGCCATCTGGTGTTTGGTCATGCCTTCAAAACGCATGGGGGAGAATGGCCACTCAGGCCATGTACTGGCAGTGGAATCACCATCACCGATGGCACGGCGGTCAATAGATGTCAGCCCTTCATAGAACAGGTTGTCACACAGTTCGGTGAGCATACCCACGCCATAGGCGTCACCAATCGCATAATCCGGCTGAAAGTATCGCCAGAAACCCACCAGATCACGTTTTACCGTTGCTTCATCGGTACCCGGTGACCATGTTTTGCAGAAGATAGGAATAATAAAGTTGCCGACCTGTTCACCGACTACCAGAGCATGGCGGGAAGATTCCGGATTTTCACCATGGCCAGAAGCGTCATAGCCGAAGCTGATCATTCCGGATTTTTTATACTGCTGATAAGGGACCGGTTCTTCTATCTCGATACCCGCTGATAGCCCTTTATGCTGAGCCTGTTTTAACCACTTTTCCCAGATCAGGTTTCGGGCTGCCACATTCTGGCAGAGCAACTGCCGGATAAACTCTTCATGACTGAGCTGATCCCGCATATCCATTATGAATTTTTCGTTGAGGATCCCCAGCTCAATGCCAAGGTAGCAATCGACCGTTGGCAGACAGCAATACTTTCCGGAATCCACCATATCTGAAAGGGTATCTGCGCCTTTGAATACACCAGTGATGCGAATGATGGGTTTGTTAATGGAGTTTTTACTGGCTCCCAGACGACGGGTTGCACCCATGGTCAGCAGGAAACGGGAGTAGAGTCTTTCCGGTGGCATATCATCCACCTCTTCCAGACTGGCAATGGTCAAGTCCGATCCGTCCACCTGGGCCATGATGCCATAGGCACCGGCTTTGGATCGGTTGGCAAACTGGTAATAGGTATCCGACATCTGTTTTCTGCCGGATTTGTACATCAGGTAATTCTCCAGCACCGGAGATCGGCGGATAGCATCGGTGTGATAACCAAGGTTGACGATGCTCTGTGCTTCCCTGGGAGCCACAACACCCAATTCCTGATCGGCATGGGTGGCCATGTATTCCAGAATCCACATTTCCTTTACGGCAGTTTTACCGGTACGACGACAGCTGAAGTCTACGGAGTTGTCGTGCTCATCCATCTCTTCCATTTTCAGAAGCTGAACCGGATCCAGATCAACATTGTGGATATGTTTGTGCCACATGCCGTGGTTGCCTTTGTAGCGGAGGATTTCCCGCTCGGCGACATTCTGCAGCTCGATGCGCTGCTGGGCGCTAACTCTGGCAGCCATCCACTACCTCGGCTTCGATATCCTTAGGTTCTCCAGCATCTTCACTGAGATGTTCTATCAGGATCGGATCGGATTGCAGGCGCTTCTGGCTGCGTTTGATCATGTCTTTCAGGTTGGACATCTGATCATTGAGTCTGCGCTGATAATCCAGTGCTTGTTCTTTGTCGTCTTCTTCCTGTTGCAGCTGCCCCTGCTGAATGCCCTGATCGATTTGAATTTTCTGGGTCATGTTGAGGTCAGCCAGTGTCATATTGTTTTTACTGAGCAGTTCAAACAGCGGCTTGAGTAGCGGGTGCGCCTTGATTTCTTCGATGGTGTGAAGCTTGCCTTCTGAATCACGGTACTGAGCCAGATGGAAACCACCATCCTTATCAAAGTTGTAAGCCGGGTTACGCAGGGCAACACCATCACCGATCACGGCCTGCAGCATGTCATCAAACAACGCTGCTACGTTGGCCTGCTGCAGTGCGTGCATCTCTTTCAGGTGTTCAGGGTTACCACTTTGCACCGCTATCAGGTGGCGCATGGTTAACTCTGTCCGTTTGATACAGGCAGGCTGTTCACGACAGTAGTCGTGGTCAACATCGCAGTTTTTACAGTGCGGGTATTTGCCGGGCTTGGCAGGAAAGAACAGGGCTGTTCTGGCAGAGGCGCCATGTTTGAGTGCGTTGAACCGGGTGACCTGCGCTTCCTGAGGGGTTGGATGCCCACTCAGGTTTGCAGAGGATTTGGCCTTTCCTTCTATTGTTTTCGGTCCGGTGGCAGCCAGATTGGCATTGTAGATGCCCACTTGCCAGGGTACCTGCTGAACCTCATCGCCACAGCTCGAACAAATGGCAAAATATCGGTACGGATGCGCTCTCGCTGGTTCGTCTTCAGTCCGAACCGGCGAGGCATCAAAGGTATTTTTGCAAGCGTTACAACGGAAGGTGACCGTAGCCGCTGGATCAACAGGCGCACTATTCATGTCGCCATGATTTCAGGAGTCAGGCGACATTGGGAGGGGGTTTGGCGTCGTTTGTGAGGGTTCCTGTAAAGTAAATTTTCCGGGGCGCTGCTGGAACAACAAACGTTCCTGTTTCCATCGCTTCTACTACCTGTTTATGAGTAACCCCAGTAATAGGAACCCCAACTGGGCGTATAGAAATCAATGCATTTTTATTAGATAAATAGAGTGCTTTGTGTTTTCTGCGCAGTTCCCTTCTGAATCGGCGCAAGCCTCTGGTAGTCAGCTTTCCTTTTGCATCTTTGTAGACAGCCATGCTTTCCACTTTCATGCTAACTCTCCAGAGACTGTTTCATTATTCGTTGAATGGTTCGGAGGGTGATATCAATATTCAACTTGCGCCGCAGATGCTTTTGAATATCAGATGAACTCTTTCCTTCTCTGGCCATCGTCCTGATCACCTGATTTCGTTGATAACGGAAGTACCTGTCGAACTGGGGAACCGTTACCCGGATTGAACTGTTGATCTCCGCCCCCTGTTCCGCTTGCTGATCTAACACCTGCCATACTTTCAGGAAAGTGGAGACTCCCACTTCTTCAGCGACATTCAGCCAGGTCTTGGAGACACCCATCATTGCCAACTCCCGAAGTTGAACCGAAAGGGAAACTTCAGAATCTGTGCAGATATTCAGGTACCCACCCCCCTCTCCAGAGGGATGCCTATATTCCTGCCGAGCCCCCACCCCCTCAGAGATAAGGTCCAGTTGCAGGTGATCATCCAGATATTTTTGATTTGAACTGCGCTTTCCTGCCAAGAGATCAGCCATAAGGTATTGATCCTGTGTTGTGTTCGAGCTTATGAACTGCGCTTTATCCTATTAGGCGCAATTCGTTTCATCCCCTGCCAGAGATGCTTTTGGCTGTTTTAAAGCCGAGTTTCCAGAGCACTCACACCCGTCCCCAAACATCGGTGGTTACTGGGTTTTAAGATATTGGTAAGTTCCTCCTATATAAGTTCTATCTCTCTGACTCTAATAAAAACGAACCTCAGGCCCCAAGCGTGGCAAGAATCTCTGTGGCACGCAATACCAGAAAGCACTCCTGACTAATACGAATTTCAGTGCCTGCATACCTGGGGAATACCACCTGATCATCAATAGCAACATCATCAACCAGATGGCCAACAGAAAGCACTCTACCAATCCCTGTTGCTGGTTCATCTGTCTTAATCAAATGAATCCCGCCTTCAGACTGTTCAGGATTCTCATCACGCTTAACCAGAACAAAATCACCCACTGCTCTAATCAAAGAACACCTCTACTTTTCATCTCATTCACCAGTGGTGACACCTTGGTATTGATCTTACCCAGTGGATTGGTCTTATCGAGTAACTGAGTCAGTTTGCGTCTTGCCATCTTGGCATAGATCTCTGAAGTCTTCGGATCTGCATGTCCAAGTACTGCCTGAATCTGCAATGTATTGGCATCATCTTCCATCATCTCAGCACCCAACATATGACGCATGGCATGAGGATGACAAAGCTCTGCAGGCAAACCAGCCGCCTCACCATATCTCTGAATCATCTTCCAGATACTCTTCTGATTAATCCGGCGATGCTCCCCCCGGTAATCAAACTCTGGAACATGGCGATTCCTGACACTGACAAACAACACCTGATCACCATCAGGCAGAGTTCGATCAATACCGTCCAACTCTTCATGACCTAAATAAGCCTGAAGCAGCAACATAGCTTCATGGGGAACTGGCAACTCTCGCTCATGCCCACCCTTCTCAGTCACCTTAATAGCCAAACGCTGACGGCCATCATATTCAAACCAAAAGAGGTCACCCTGATTCAACCCACACAAACCAGAAACACGAACACCACACCCCATCAACAAACTGAGCATGGCAGCATCTCTCAAACCGGTGAAAGTATCGATATCAGGTTCCATCAACAGCTTTTCAGCATTACTGAGCCCCAGCTGCGTCGGGATCTTGCGCCCCAACTTTGGATACACCAGACAAGTGGAAGGATCCGACTCAATCAATCGCTGGCCATGACACCAGGAATAAAAGCCTTTCAATGATGCAATAACTACATGGCGGGAACTGGGGGAAACCTTCTGACTATGGAGAAACCGGCCAGTAAAATCGGTCAGGTGCTTCTCTTTACAGTTCAGCATTAAACACTGATGACTATCCTGCAGATAATGTTTTAGCCGCTCAAGATAGCCACGATATTTATAAATTGTACTGTCCGCACAATTCTCGTTTCTGACTTTCCATGTCAACCAATCTTCAATCAGTTTTCCATCTGACTCACTCATATTCCGGCACCAGGGGCAGAACAAACCGTGGTTTTGTGGTTGATATCCCGATTTTATCATAAAGCCTTATAAATAGCGGCTTCCAGCGACCACAAAAAACCACGAAAACACCTGTGGTTTATGCCTGAACTTGTGGTGCTTGTTTTTTCTTCTTCTCTTTTTTTGTGGCGCTCTCTTTTTCTTCTCTTCTCTCTTTTTCTCTTTCTTTTCAAAGAAATAAAAATATAAATATATAAATGGTTAAAAAATGCGAAGTGGCGAAAAAGGCGCAAACCGTGGCAAAAAACCGGAAAACAGTGGTACTACAAAAACCAAAGTTCCATATATATCAAGGACTACAGTAACACTAACCACAAAACCACGGTTAATATGAGTTATGCCTGTACCCCAATGATCAGCGGAGCTACGCACGCCTGCGCACGTTATGCGCATTTCTGGGGGCTTATATATGCATAAATAGCCAGAGAGCAGATAAGTAGAAAGCTTGCGTGACAATAGTCAGGTTGGATAGGATGGCGACCAATTTATTACCCAACACACCAAACCATCGTTTTTAAATGTGTACAAAGGTGTGTACAAATTCAGAAATCAAGACAAATGTCAGATTCAAAACTATCCCAAGAAGTAAGCTCTAGACGCACTTTTGCTATCATTTCCCACCCCGATGCCGGTAAAACCACAATTACCGAAAAGCTCCTGCTGCTCGGCGGTGCCATTCAGCTTGCCGGTACGGTAAAAGGCCGCAAGAGCGGGCGTATGGCCACCTCTGACTGGATGAAGATGGAACAGGAGCGTGGTATCTCCATCACCACCTCGGTGATGCAGTTTCCCTATGACGGTCGTACGGTAAACCTTCTGGATACGCCCGGACACGAAGACTTCTCCGAGGACACCTACCGGACACTGACCGCTGTTGACAGCTGCCTTATGGTCATCGATGGAGCCAAAGGTGTTGAAGATCGCACCATCAAACTGATGGAAGTCTGCCGCCTGAGGGACACGCCAATATTCACCTTCGTCAATAAAATGGACCGTGAAGTCCGTGACCAGATTGAAGTACTGGATGAAATTGAAGATATTCTGAAAATCCAGTGTGCACCTATCACCTGGCCTATCGGCATGGGTAAACAGTTCAAAGGGGTTTATAACCTCTATACCGATACCATTCATGTGTTCAAACCCGGTCAGGCCAGTGTGGTTCCGGAAGATATCCGGATCAAAGGTCTGGAATCAGCAGAAGCCAGAACCCTGCTGGGTGATCTCCATGAAGAGTTGATGGAGGAAATTGAGCTGGTGAAAGGTGCCAGCCATGAGTTTGACCTGGAAGAGTACCTTGCCGGTCGGATGACTCCGGTCTTCTTTGGTACCGCACTGGCCAACTTCGGTGTTCGGGAAATGCTGGATGATTTTGTCAAGTGGGCTCCCTCCCCCATGCCCCGGGAAACCAATGAACGCACGGTGGTCGCCAATGAAGAACATTTCTCTGGGTTCGTCTTTAAAATCCAGGCCAATATGGACCCCAAACACCGTGACCGCATTGCCTTTCTGAGAATCTGTTCCGGCAAATACACCCGGAATATGAAAATGAAACATGTTCGTATCGGCAAGGATGTAAAAATTGCCGATGCCGTGACGTTCCTGGCGGGCGACCGTTCCCATGTGGATGAAGCGACCTCCGGTGATATCATCGGTCTGCACAACCACGGGACTATCCAGATTGGTGACACCTTTACCCAGGGTGAAATGCTCAAGTTTATGGGCATCCCTCACTTTGCGCCCGAGCTGTTCCGCCGCGTCCGCCTGAAAGACCCATTAAAGCTCAAGCAACTGCAAAAGGGCCTGCAACAGCTCTCAGAAGAGGGTGCTACCCAGCTATTCATGCCAGTGAACAATAATGACCTGATCCTGGGGGCAGTGGGTGTACTGCAGTTCGATGTGGTCATGCGCCGACTGAAAGATGAATACAAGGTTGAAGCGATCTATGAGCCGGTTAACGTCAACACCGCGCGCTGGATTGACTGCAGTGACCAGAAAAAGCTGGAAGAGTTCGAGCGCAAGTGCGCTGATAACCTGGCCATGGATGGCGGTGGCCACCTGACTTATCTGGCACCCACCCGGGTCAACCTTTCCCTGGCAGAAGAGCGCTACCCGGATGTGACTTTCCGAACGACCCGGGAGCATTGATCGCAACCGATAATCCCGGATATAAAGTGACAGGCAAATGAGCTTTGACTGCCTGTCACTTTGATTAGTTCCGCCGTTCAAATCAATAATCTATCTCGCCTGCACTTATTCCTTTTCTGACTAATACCGATACTGCGGGACCAAAAAATATTGTCTAATCTGAAGGTTCCTTTCTTTCTGGTATTTCTATGAGTGATGCAGTCTCGACCAAATCGGAAACCTCAACGGGTGTACGTCAAATCGTAGAGCCGTTAGTCCTGCTTCTTCTGGCAGGGCTGTTGTTTGGCTACCTTGGCCAGACCATGGGTGTTACCCACATGTTCAACACCCTCTTCAACACCGCACACCAGCTGTTGTTAAACACTGTATTGTTCCTGATGGGAATCACCGTATTGACCGGTGCCGCAGGCCGTCTGCTGATGGAGTTCCATGTTATTTCCCTGATTGAACGGCTGCTGGTGCCATTAATGAGACCTGTGTTCAATCTTCCCGGCCGTGCTGCCATGGCGGCCATGATGACTTTTTTCTCAGATAACCCGGCCATCATTGGCCTGGCAAAAGACAGGCGTTTCAACCACTCCTTTAAAGTGCCCGAAATTATCTCACTGACCAATTTCGGTACCTCTTTTGGCATGGGACTTATTGTCATCACCTTTATGGCTACCCTGCAGAACAATGAGACTGGCGCAACCTATTTCCTGCCTGCCATGATTGGCTTGGGCGGTGCCCTTGTTGGAGCCATCATATCCACACGGCTGATGCAGCGCCTTATCCGGAATGATCCCCGACTGCATGAGCTAAGTATTAAAGATACTCACAGTGAACTTCTGGATGACCACAGCTCTACAGATCCGGTCTGGTTGAGATTCCTCAACGCTCTGCTGGATGGCGGTAAAGGCGGTGTCAAAATGGGGGTAGCGATTATTCCCGGAGTATTAATCATCAGTACGTTTGTTATGGTGCTGACCTTTGGCGCACCAGTAACCGGCTACACCGGTGGAGCGTTTGAGGGAGTGGCCCTGCTGCCAAAACTGGCCAGCCATGTTACCTGGCTGTTTGAGCTGCTGTTTGGTTTTGATCATGCCGAACTGGTTGCCTTCCCCATTACCTCGCTGGGCGCGGTTGGTGCCGCCATGTCACTGGTACCAAACTTTATCAGTCAGGGCATTATTGGTGGCAGTGATATTGCCGTGTTTACGGCTATGGGTATGTGCTGGAGTGGTTACCTGAGCACCCATACCGCCATGCTGGACTCTCTTGGCTTTCGCCAGCTCACCTCAAAAGCCATTCTGGCTCACACGATTGGTGGTATCTGTGCCGGTATCGCTGCCCGTTATCTTTACCTGCTGCTCAGTCCTTTTATTGGTTAACAACCAGAACAAACAATCAACTCATCTGATGAGTTGATTGTTTGTTTTTTCGCTTGGGACTGGCAAAAACAGTATCCGCAATAACATCTCCCTCCAGATCTCGATCAAGTGACTCAAACCAAGGTCTAACGGTCAAAAATCATTTCCGGAGCCATATTTAAGATTCTACAGATATAAGCAGAAAGCTTATAACACCCATAGCTTTTAAAAAACTGGGCTAAGTAGCCTGGGATTCTGAATTGGTAAGGAGAGATGTATGCGCCTGAACCTTCTGTTAGCACCTTTACAACAGGTAATTAATACCATGCACAAGGGTAAAACCTTCAAGATCCGGGTGCTGATGGAGGAGCTTGGCCTGTGGGAACATCAGGATGATCTGCAGAAAATGAGAATAGCCCTGGCTTTTCGCTCCATGGTGGAAAGTGGCGTGCTTAGCAATATTCAGCTTCTCACTCACCATAAAACCCGGCATGCGGTTTATATCACGATATAGTTGCCACAAAGAAGCCGGAGGTATCCGGCTTCTTTATGAGATCAACGTTCTGCTCAACACTTCATACTGTGGGTTTTGATGGACTCAGTGAACATGTCCGCCAGGCCCATGCACATGACCATGGTCCAGCTCTTCCTTGGTGGCTTCACGAACCTCAACCACTTCAACGCTAAAGTGCAGATTCTCACCCGCCAAGGAATGGTTAGCGTCGATCACCACCTGGTCCTCTTCATCATCAATAGCTACCACGGTGACAATACGTGGGCCAATGGCGGTATCGGCATGGAACTGGTTACCCACCTCTACAGGATGGTCACCAAACTGCTCTTTCGGTACCGGCTGCACCAGACTTTCGTCGTACTCGCCGTAGCCTTCAGCAGGCTCAACCACCACATCAAACTTGTCCCCAGCCTGCTTGCCTTCCAGGGCATTTTCCAGCCCTTCGACAATATTGTTCTCACCGTGAAGATAAGCCATAGGTGACTCGCCTTCCGAACTGTCGAGAACTTCTCCCGCATCATTTTTCAGAGTGTAATGGAACAGAGCCACTTTCTCTTTGGCTATCTTCATCTGTTTATGCCTTTAATAAAGTAAACAACTATCTTAACTGCCATTGTTGCTGGTAGCCAGAAAACTGCAAATAAATGCACTATCTGATGTAATTGGCAAACTAGCCCTGTTGGCAAGTGTCTGACAAAAGGAGTTTTTTATCTTGAGTGATTCTCGATGCAGCTGGTGTCATGGCAATGAACTCTACACCCGATACCATGACGAAGAGTGGGGCGTTCCCTGTCATAACGACCAGAAACTCTTTGAATTCCTGATTCTTGAAGGTGCCCAGGCAGGTCTGAGCTGGATCACCATCCTGAAGCGCCGAGAAGGCTACCGGAAAGCATTTCATCAATTTGACGTTCAACAAGTGGCCAGAATGACAGACCTGGATATTGAAAAGCTGATGCAGGACAAAGGCATTATCCGCAACCGGCTGAAAATTCGGAGCGCCATTAACAATGCCAGGGCGTTTATCCGGGTGCAGGAGGAATTTGGCAGCTTCAGCCATTATCTGTGGTCGTTTGTAAACCATCAGCCCATCATCAACCAGCGACAATCCATGAGTGACGTACCAGCCACCAGCGATATTTCAGACCGCATGAGTGACGGTCTGAAAAAACGCGGTTTTAGTTTTGTTGGCAGCACGATCTGTTATGCCTATATGCAGGCAATGGGGCTGGTGAACGATCACCTGGTCAGTTGCCCATCTTATCTAACCGAGAAAGTTATTGCTTCTGCATAGGTTGGTGGTTGATAACCTTGTGGTGCTGATTCATCAATTACGGGTTCCGTCTGTGTTGCCTTCTCACAGATTGTTTGTGTTGCTTTCTCACGGGTAGCTGGCTCAGGGGGACTTTGGGTCGGGTCAGGAAGGACAAGCCTGTCACACGCTTGGCGATACTCAGCTCCGTGGGCATACCATGGGTCTTTGAGTGCAGCTTGAAGGGCATGGCGGTTTAATGCATGCGGGTTGTCACGCTTGAGTTGCTTATAGCTGCTATAGGCCCCGCTACAGTAGCCATAAACACCCATAAGGACACAAGTAAGGGGTATTGCACCGAACATAAGACCCAAGAGTAAATGAACGTCATCGGAATCGGAGGTAGGATTAGAGGTCGTGGTCAGGTTTGTCGTTGGGTACGCTAAGGATGGCGTGTACGGGGTACCTGCGGCGTTTGCCCCATTATTGAATGCCGGGCTGGTACTCACTGGGTATGCACCGGCCTGGGCAGGCATTGTCGCCAGAAACATCAGCCCCTGCCCTATGACCGGAGCATGGTGAGAGGCGAACCCGGCCACACTGCGAAACAGCATATTGCTGTCCCGCAGGGTCTTACTGACAAACTGTACGCCGTAATCAGACAGGGATTTCTCTGTCGTGATATTATTTTCCGCGCCAATGTCCGGACAAACCGATTCGCTGGGTTGTGCGAAATCGACAGCCCTGCCGTTGGCCGTTGGCACCTGGCCACAACATTTGGTTTGGCAAGCTGCGTCTTTTTTGGCAACCATTTGCGCAAAGGGAAGACTGAATGACGATCCAAGGGTAGGGTTCATTTTGGAAGTTCCTTTCGAGGCAATCTCCTTGTTAAGACCATCAATCAGCAATTAAGTTCAACAGAGGCCAGCAAAAGCTGTCAGCAAAAAAAATGAAAAAGGTATCAACAAGATAGCTTTCAGTGAAAGGTTGCTGATCCCTTTTTTTCGACACAGCACCTACCGTCTTTCCTGCTCTCTTTCCTGCACCAGTACCCAGGGGCGAACCACAACCGCCCACAGATCACGATTATCGGTAACCCAGGACTGGGCCTGCTTATCGCTGACCGCCCCCAGGACACCCTGTTCAACCCAGGCTTCTACTGCTGATTTATTGTCTTCCGAGATCTGATAGCCAACATCAATCAGGTCCAGCGAATCATCCACTTGCAGCACAACCCCCCGGGCAAAGTAACGCAGCAGTTCAGACCAGGCTATTAATGAGGTTTCCTGATTTAATTTGGCCTTTTCAAGCAATTCACGGCTAACCGTCTCAGACATCTTTTGCTTCCCATTTAATTGCACAGATATTGTACAAACCGACAATTTTTTTATAACGGTGGGCGGGAGCATAACAGCACATAACACTAAAGTGAAAACGCTCAAAAGGACCTGTTGACGTTTCGGTGCTTACTCGCAAAGCGTCAACAGGCCCGGTTGAGCTGACTTTGTCTTTAATGGAGAGAAGCCCCGGTTCTCTTCTATACGGAACCTTGACTGCTCAAAGCTGCGAAACCTGCACTATCGGTGATGGTTATCTGTTTGTTTTGCAGTTTGAACAACGCCCCGGGAGACCGATCAATACTGTCTTGTTGCCCGCTGTAAAAGTGTCTGGTGAGTTGATCAACGCTGTCACTGTATTCTGAATATGGAAACATCTGTGCAGACCAGCCAGTATGGAGAATGAATTCTTTTAGTTCATTGAGTGCCTTTTCAGCCCTGATGATTGGGGAATCGGTAGTCTTTTGTTGATTCAAATGAAATAACACAATGCTTTTGAACTTCAAGCCGAGTTCTTCACAACGCTCTTTATAGAATTCTGAAAGGTAAACTTCCGGCTCACCTGAGACATTTATTGAAACTTTAATGAATTGCATTGATGAACTCATCCATACCTTTGAAGAATCAAGTTTACGAACAAACTCTTCAAGATCTGAATGTTGATCTTCTGCTCCAATTAATAAGAAAACAGAATTTGCCTTGGCAATCTCACAGCGTGCGCCTGACACTATATATCCGCCAGTATTACAAGATGTTTCTTGACTGTTGCCATGAGTGGGTGTGGGCGGGTTAAATTCTAAAATGACAATCGCACTATTTTCTTTATCTGTGGTCCGGAGTTGCTGACCATTTAACGTTTTGTTCAGGTAGGTGGTTGCTGTAGTAAAAAACCGGACATTTTTTCCCTCTATAAACTGTTTTCTGACATTTTTAAGGGTCGGTGAAGTCACCGGGGAACGAGAAGAACCCTCGTCGTAATCAATATCTATACAGCGCCAGGCAATTTTTTTATCTGATACCCCGCTCTTGGTGATTTGCTGGTGAATCAGCTGCTCCATCAACAATGCTCCAGCCCCCATGGATATAAAAGTTACCCGACTGTCCGGCAGTTTTTGCAGATAGTCGCACACCCATTGAGTAACCTTGTTGATCACCTTTATACGGGATTTTATGCTGTCAATTTCGTCATAAACATTAAAACTCAGGTACCCCAATTTAACACAGGTTAGTGATTCATTGCTTGCCTCCGATACTTCCCGTCGATGGATAAACTCACTGGTATGGATATCTTTATATTCAAGCTTCTTTGCTACCAGGGAGAGGCGCTTAAATAAATCATCAATTGCCTGAAGCTTAACACTGGGCAGGCCGGGATAGATCATTTCTTCAACCATACGATGAATTGCTTCTTTTTTTTCTGACTCTGTTCCACCTGAAGGAATTTTTTTGAGCAGCGAGAGGCAGGCTTCGTTTGTCAGTTTTAATACAGTTCTTAAGGACAAGGGGATTTTTTGATGTTCGATGATATATCGTGAAACAGTCTCCTTTACAGCGCTGGGGTTAACAGTAATGTTCTCTGGTAATGACTGGCCTGCAGCCTGAGGCTCTGGTGTAGAAGGGGTATTGTGGCAGCTACTGATAGTGGTTTGCATAATTACTGACTCAAGTGAATATTTTAATGGGCTGAGCAAATTTGTTCAGTACTTGAGTAATAGAAATAATTTCTTGGGAAAAGTTCAGTTTTGTCACAGGTCGACTGGTATAAATGACACGTATGGGCTGGTTCTCAATGGCCATCAGACCTCGTCAGTGCTATTTTCGAAGGCCTGATTTGGCAATCAAGGCGGATTATGGGAGGATGGCCTCCTATAAACAGAGAAGGTTACGTTGTTTATGCCCCTCGCTCTCAAAGGCCGCCTGAAAGATCACCCCAGGCTGACCCGTGAATATTTTACCGTCACTCGCATGATTGAGCTTTACTGCCACCACCATCACCAGCACCCCACCTTGTGCAATGAATGCCTCTCTCTGCTGGCATTCAGCAAGCGACGGCTTGAACGCTGTATTTATGGGGTCGAAAAACCCACCTGCGCTAACTGCCAAATCCACTGCTACAAACCGGAGCAACGCCGACAAATTCGCGAAGTGATGAAATGGGCTGGCCCTCGCATGCTACTTAAACATCCCGTTCTGACCATTCAACACCTTTTTGATGAACGCAGGGCTGCACCGGTGCATCCCAACGCCGGAAGTAATTGAATTAGCCAGAGGGAACTTCCCTGTAAAAAACTGGTCTGATAGTTAGTAACAAATATAACTCTGGACGGATTTAAATATGGAATGTCGTTGGCTTAACCCGAATGTTCTTCGAGCCCCACAGCGTGAATACCCTCTTCTACCAAGAGAACCCGGGGAAGAGAGCCATACACCGGCCCACTCCCGTAACCCTTTGGCGGGCAACTCATTTACTGGTCTTCGTTGTTATGCACCGGTTGAGGGATTACTGGTAATTCATGCGCCTCCCGGCACGCCGTTTGAGCCAAGAGATCTGCATACCCGTCAATCACATCATGCACCTTCCGGGCATGTTTATACCCAGCTTCCCCACGGGAACACGCCAAGCCCTTCTCAACGAGCTGATATGCTGATGGCCAAAGCAGCCACATTCAAGGGCTTTGAGAAGAACTTCCCCCATCATACTCCGAGGGAATTGGCTGATGCGGGATTTTCCTACAGTAAACATAGTGACTCAGTTTATTGTGATCGGTGTGATAAGCATATTGGCAACTGGAAACCTGATGATATCCCATGGGTTGAACATACTCGCCTGTCGCCAGACTGCGCGATCGTGAAGTGGGAAATGGGTCAATCATTTATCAAAGCTATTAAAGAGTCATTTGATGTGGAAAAACAATTAAAACAGTACTGCGATCAACACACTCCTGTAAAAGATGATCCTTATAATACGCTTTTAAAATTCAGACTGAGCTGGCCTTACCAACAACTTGAACAGATTTACAATAAAAACCTTAAAGATCTTCCGAAAGAAATGAAAAAGGTCGAACAAGCCTTTATTCATTGGCATTATACTGAAAATCTCTCTGGAAATAGCACTTTGTACGCTTCCTGTATTCTAAACCTGCTTAATCCCCGGAACCATGACAAGGCTGCCATAGCTGAATCCTGTAGAAGGTACGAGCAGGAATACAATGAATACCAGGATCAATTAAAAGCATTAAAAGAAGAGCAACGGCTAATTGTCCAGTTGAAAAATGAGCGCATTGCACTCTTTGAGCAAGTAAATCTGCAAAGGCAAATAAGAATCAAGGCTGAACAAGAGGGTGAGGATGCAGAGATCGCCCGTAGACTTCAAGAACAGTACAACACTGGACAGTTTCAATTACCTGTCCACTAAGTCACAAAATAGGATTCCATTTGGTTAACTACGTAACCTCATTTGAGGACTCGAGTTGGCTTGCATGCATTATGAATGCACATGCAAGCCGACTTTTATCAAGACCATTTGCAACATGTTCGCGACAACCCCGGGGTCGTCGGAATCAGGTGCCTGTCAGAGCTTAAATCCTCTACGCCGTTTGTCGGGTAGCCGTCACTACCAGTTCACGGATACAGACATTTTGCGGCTGCTGATACACAAAGGTAATACAACGGGCAATATCCTCTGCCGTAATAACGCCGCCCATGCCGTGCTTCCACTGCTCATAGCCCTCCTTGATTTCACTGGATGTTGTATGGCTCAGCAGCTCAGTTTCTACCGCTCCCGGTGCGATGGTTACCACCCGTACACTGTCGTCAGCCAGCTCTTCTCTCAGGGTTTCAGATAAACCGTGCACGGCAAACTTGGTGCCACAATAGGCCATATGGTTTGGAAAACTTTTGATACCGGCCACTGAACTGATATTGAAGATGGTACCCCCTTTTCTGGCTTTCATCTGACCGGCAACGGCATGGATGCCATTCAAAACACCTTTGATATTCACATCAACCATGTTATCCCACTCGGCAGGATCCTGTTCATCGGCACGACCCAGCTGCATTAGCCCGGCATTGTTGATAAGACAGTCTGTCGGTCCATAGCGAGACTCGGCTTCTTCGATAACCAGTTTCAGGGCATCACGATCCGTCACATCCACTCGTCGGCAAAGTGCGTCAGTCAGATCAAGGGCCTCCAGGCGCTCGGCCCTTCTGGCCAGTAATAACAATGGATGTCCAAGCTGACTCATGGCCCTGGCAACGGCTTCACCAATACCAGAGCTGGCTCCGGTAATAACGACCAATGGTTTATTCATGGCAGGACTCCTGATGGAGTATATGTTGGGATTTCAGTCCACCGACTTGTGGTGAACCGGGTGCGGATGTATTGACGTGCAGATAATTATGATAGCTGATCTGAAAAGGCTTATTGATGAGAAAACAGCATTCGTTGACTGTTATTCGGTATTCGTCAGCCCCATTAGAGGCATCACTACATGCATCCGGCCTGTTGTGGCGTTATAATCCCCGACTCCTGAGCCAGGAGGCTGTTCATTTAAGACTCAATGAGTCCTCCGAAAAAAGCATCCAAACCGGTTACCGGCCTATCGTTATTCGATTTGCATCTTTAAACATGATTTATCTGCTTTTTCCGGAAATATATACTTGACGCCTTCCATCAGGTATCCAACCGCATTTTTGATCGGCTGGCTCTAAGAGGCTGTCTGAGAATAGACTGCCCTACTGCGGTGGCAGCAAATTGGTCTAAAAATTCCGTTTTGTTCGGCAAATAGAACCACTATTCACCTCAAAAAACGGAATTTTTATCCTCAATTTTCTGCCATCCTCGCTACGGGCGCTATTCTCAGACAGCCTCTTAAGAGCCAGGCATTGCAGCAGGAAAACCAATGAGCGAACTGATACTGATTCTGGTCAGCGCCATACTGGTCAACAACTTTGTACTGGTCCAATTCCTTGGGTTGTGTCCTTTTATGGGCGTGTCCAACAAGCTGGAATCAGCCATGGGTATGTCAATGGCCACCACCTTTGTGCTGACACTGGCCTCTATCTGCAGCTATCTAACGTATAAGTACATCCTATTGCCACTGAACCTGGAGTTCCTGAAAACCATCTCATTCATTCTGGTGATTGCCGTGGTGGTGCAATTCACCGAGATGGTGGTGCGCAAAACCAGCCCGCTGCTGCATAAGGTGCTGGGCGTGTTCCTGCCACTGATTACCACAAACTGTGCGGTACTCGGGGTTGCCCTGCTGAACACCAACCGCATGGACAGCTCCCTGGTGGATTCCGCCACCTACGGTTTTGGTGCGGCGGCCGGTTTTTCCCTGGTACTGGTGCTGTTTTCCGCCATGCGTGAGCGTATCGCCGCAGCGGATGTACCAACACCATTCAGAGGGGCGGCTATCGGTATGATCAGCGCCGGTCTGATGTCGTTGGCATTTATGGGTTTTACCGGGCTGATCAAACTGTGAGTGCAGGATTTCAAACCATGATGAGAAATGCCAGACGTGATAAAAAGCTGAAGGAGCGGTTGCGTTAGTCCATGGACATTGTTCTTTACGCCATTGGAGCCCTGCTGGCTCTTGCCTTGATTTTCGGGGCGATTCTCGGTTTTGCTGCTATCCGTTTTAGGGTGGAAGGCAACCCGATTGTTGACCAGATTAATGAAATTCTGCCCCAGACCCAGTGCGGCCAGTGCGGTTATCCGGGGTGTCGCCCTTATGCGGAAGCCATTGCCAATGGTGATGCCATCAATAAGTGCCCGCCCGGTGGTCAGGCAACCATCAACACACTGGCGGACCTGCTGGATGTAGAGCCTGAGCCGCTGGATGCGGAACATGGGCAGGAGTCGGTCACCAAAGTTGCCTTTATCCGGGAAGCGGAGTGTATCGGTTGTACCAAGTGCATTCAGGCCTGCCCGGTGGACGCCATCCTGGGTGCCGCCAAACAGATGCATACGGTAATTTCCGATGAGTGTACCGGTTGCGATCTCTGTGTTGAGCCCTGCCCTGTTGACTGTATCGAAATGCGTCCTGTGGATATCACGGTCAGGACATGGCGCTGGGCGCTGCCCCAGCCGAATCATGGCAAGGCTGGTTTGATTGCCACTGACCTCAGGGGGCAGACCGTATGAACGCAATCGCAAAAAGCCCACACCAGGACCTACAGAGCCCTGTGGCCGGGAGCCAGCTGATAGCAAGTTCTGAACGCAAAATCTGGCCACTGACCGGCGGGGTTCACCCGGAAGAAAACAAGCATCAGTCAACCAGCCGCCCTGTTAGTGTTCCGCCTCTGCCTGAAACACTGGTGCTGCCATTGTCGCAACACGCCGGTTTGCCTGCTGATCCGCTGATCCGCGTGGGGGACAAAGTACTCAAAGGCCAGATGATTGCCAAAGCGTCCGGCTTTGTCAGCGCCGCGTTGCATGCCCCCACCTCGGGCACTGTTACCGCCATTGAGAACCGTCCGATTCCCCATGCCTCCGGCTTTTATGACCTGTGCATCATTCTCGAAACCGATGGTCAGGAGCAATGGTGTCCACTGGCCCCCGTAGCGGATTATCGTCAACTGTCGCCTGCTGAACTGGTAGAAAAAGTGCGTGATGCCGGCATCAGCGGTATGGGTGGCGCTGGCTTCCCTACCGCCATCAAACTGGCACCCGGCACAGCAATTAATACCCTGATTATCAATGGTACGGAGTGTGAGCCCTATATTACCGCCGACGATATGTTGATGCGGGAAAAGGCTGATGCGGTGATTCAGGGCGCAGAAATCCTCCAATATATGCTGGGGGCCCAAGAGTGCCTGGTGGGTATTGAAAATAATAAACCGGAAGCCATCACCGCGATGCGCAGGGCGGCGGCTGGCAAAAATATAGACATTGTCGTTTTCCCCACCATCTACCCTTCCGGTGGTGAAAAACAGCTGATCCAGATTCTTACCGGTCAGGAAGTGCCTTCCGGAAAACTGCCTGCGGATCTGGGCATGGTGGTTCAGAACGTGGGAACAGCCGTTGCCGTCAAAGACGCCATTGTGGACGGCAAGCCACTGATCTCTCGCATCACCACCCTCACCGGTGATGCCTTGGCAGCGCCACAAAATGTAGACGTATTGATCGGTACACTGGCTCAGGACCTGCTGCAATACGCGGCGCTCAAAACGTCCGAATTATCAACGCTGGTGTTTGGCGGCCCCATGATGGGCTTCAGTGTTGATCGCATGGATATCCCGGTGATCAAAACCTCCAACTGTCTGATTGCCGCGACGGAGGATGAGTTTCCGGCAGCACCGGATGCCCAGGCCTGTATCCGTTGCGGGCACTGTGCCGAAGCGTGTCCATCGTCATTGCTGCCCCAGCAGCTTTACTGGCACGCCAGGGCTGAGAACCATGAGCAACTTATGCACCACAATCTATTTGACTGTATCGAGTGCGGTGCCTGCTCCTTTGTCTGCCCGTCGTCTATTCCGCTGGTTCAGTATTACCGGGCATCCAAAGGCGCTATTCGCACCCAGGAAGCCAAACACGCCAAGTCCGAGCGCTCCAAACAGCGCTACGAAGATCGCCTGGCCAGACTGGAGCAGGAAAAAACCGAGAAAGAGGCCAAACGAAAAGCCAATGCCGAACGGGCAGCAAAACTGAAGGCCGCCAAAACAACGGAACAAACCGAAAGCAACGCCAACGCCGAAGAGGACCCGATCCAGGCCGCTATCGCCCGGGCCAAGGCAAGAAAAGCAGCGGCTGCTGCAGGGAACTCCGAGCCTGCGTCAGCCAGGCAAGCGTCTGATAGACCGCTTTCTGCCAAACAGAAAGAGCTGAAAATTCAGCTGTCAATGGCCAAAGCTCAGGCCAAAAAGACAGAAAGAGTGCTGGCTGCCGCAGAAGCTTCTGCTGAGCTTAAAGGCGACAGGGGAGATATTGAACAACTGAAGTCTAATCTGGCAATGCTGAATGAGCAGGTAAGTAAACTTCAGCAGGCGTTTGATGAAAACAGTCAGTATTCTGCCAGCAAAGACAGTGCAGAGAAGCCCGTTAAAGCTGCCAAACCGGCACTCTCAGACAATGAGAAGAAACGCAAGGTTGAACTGGCCATGGCCAAAGCGGCCTTGAAAAAAGCAGAGCGCGCACTGGCAGCAGCGGTTGAGAGCAACAATGAGAACACCGAGTCGTTCAAGCAGGCCGTCGAAGCGTGCCAGGCCAACATCAAGCGCCTCGAAGCTGAAGCTTCAGAGCCTCCAGTAGAAACGGCGATAACCCCTTCTGCGGATGCCAGGCCATCAGCAAAAAAGGCCAAAGCACCATTAAGTGATGAAGCGAAAAAGCTGAAAATCGAGTCTGCCATGGCCAACGCTGCGGTGAAAAAACTTCAGCGAGCGATCGCCAGTGCCGGTGAAGATGAGCAGGATACGCTGAAACACCAGCTAGTGGCAGCGGAACAAAAGGCGGCTGAGCTGAAACAGGCTCTGGAGAGTCTCTCGTGACTTGCAGCTACAGCCACCTTGTTCCCATGCTCTGCGTGGGAGGAAACCCGGGAAGCATGATAAAGACACAACAGAGCGGAATCGTTGAATGGCTTTGATTAATAGCAGATCGTCCATCAGCCACAGGGGAAGAGAGACCTCACCCCATGCGCTGGGACAAAACAGCACTCAGCGGGTCATGAGTCTGGTGATCATGGCCACCATCCCCGGTCTGATGGCACAAACGGTCTTTTTTGGCTGGGGTACACTGATCAATGTTGTCTGGTGCTCCCTGGTTGCGATGGGCTGCGAAGCGGCCTTGGTATCACTGCGCCAGCGGTCCGTGAGCTTCTACCTGAGTGATTGCAGCGCCCTGTTGACCGGCGTACTGCTGGGGTTGGCATTGCCGCCCTTTGCCCCCTGGTGGCTATCACTGGTCGCCGTCTCCTTCGGCATGGTTATTGGCAAACATCTCTATGGCGGCCTGGGTCAGAACCCCTTTAACCCGGCCATGCTGGGCTATGTTGTGGTACTGATTTCATTCCCACAGGAAATGACCACCTGGCTGCCACCACTGGGGCTGGAAGGTCATAACAACAGCCTGACCGATGCCCTGTTCACTATTTTCCCCCTGGGTCAGAGTGTTGATGCCATCAGTATGGCCACCCCACTGGATGTGTTGCGCGAAAACAAAAGCCTGACCATCAATGAACTGTGGGAAGCCAACCCGGTATTTGATGGCATGGCTGGTCGTGGCTGGATGTGGGTCAACCTGGCCTATCTGATCAGCGGCGTCTTTCTGATCTGGCGCAAAGTATTTACCTGGCATGGCCCTGTGGGGATGCTCGCCGCCATTGCCATTATGGCGACCCTCTTCTGGAGTGGTAACGGGTCAGACAGTCATGGTTCCCCGCTGTTCCACCTGCTCAGTGGTGCCACCATGCTGGGTGCTTTTTTTATCATTACGGATCCGGTCAGCGGTGCAACCAGCAACCGAGGACGTCTGATTTTTGGTGCGGGTGTTGGCGTTATGGTCTACGTCATCCGTGCCTGGGGTGGATACCCGGATGGTGTCGCCTTTGCCACGCTGCTGATGAATATGGCTGCCCCCACCATCGACTATTACACTCAGCCACGCACTTATGGCCACCACAAGGCCAATAAAGGCCTGCCAAAGAAGGACTGAATCATGAGTGACGGCCAGATTCCTTTAAAAGACACCACCGACAGCAAGGCTCCCGACAGGAATGATCTGCTGCAAAGCATTTTTCGCAATAGCCTGGGCCTTGGCCTGTTTGCCGTATTTACCGTAGGCCTGATTTCCGTGACCTGGATCATGACTCAGGAACAAATAGAGACACAGGTTCGAGCCTATGAAGCCAAAGCATTGATGGAGATTTTACCGGCAGATACTCACGACAATGTGCTGGTAGATTCCAAAATTGTTCTGGAACCATCCCCCCTGCTTTCCAGCCAGGATCAACGTGAGGCCTATATTGCCCTGAATGATGGGGCGGTCTCTGCCGTTATACTGCCGGTCACCGCACCTGACGGGTATAGCGGGCGAATTGAGCTTTTGGTGGGCATCAACCACAATGGCACGCTGGCAGGCGTCAGGGCCATCACCCACAAAGAGACACCCGGGCTTGGCGACAAAATTAACAGCAATGTCACCGACTGGATTCTCGGTTTTGCCGGCAAATCCCTGGGCAACCCCGCAAGCGAAGGCTGGGGGGTGAAAAAAGACGGTGGTGAATTTGACCAGTTTACCGGTGCCACGATAACGCCAAGAGCGGTTGTCGCTGCGGTTTACCGCGCACTGCAATACTTTGAGGCAAACCGCAAGCTATTGCTGGACCCACTCGCCGGTGTCCGCGAGGAGATTCAAGATGACAAATGACACTGTGGCGAACAAGAGTACCGCTGGCAGCCAGGCCGCAAAGATTGCCCTGGACGGTCTCTGGAAAAACAATCCGGCACTGGTCCAGCTGCTGGGCCTGTGCCCTCTGCTGGGGGTTTCCAGCAGTGTCGTCAATGCGCTTGGTCTGGGCATAGCGACCATGCTGGTGGTGATGGGCTCCAACGTTGCCGTCTCTCTGATACGGCACCAGGTAACCGATGCCATTCGCCTGCCCGTATTTGTGATGATTATTGCTTCCTTCACCACCTGTATCGAACTGCTGATGCAGGCTTATACCTACGAACTCTATCGGATACTGGGTATTTTTATTCCGTTGATTGTCACCAACTGCATCATCCTGGGCCGGGCCGATGCCTTTGCCTCCCGAAACCCGGTACTGCCTGCCGCTTTTGATGGTTTGATGATGGGTACGGGCTTTGCCGTGATTCTGGTATTGCTGGGGGCACTGCGGGAGCTGATTGGCCAGGGCACGCTGTTCTCCGGCATGGACCTGCTGCTGGGCCCCATTGCCGCTGACTGGACCATTACGGTGATTGCCAACTACAAACAGTTCCTGTTTGCCATTCTTCCCCCGGGTGCCTTTGTCTTTATGGGCTTTTTGATTGCCATTAAAAATATTGTTGATCGTCGCCTGGAAGAAAGAAGGAAAAACCTGCAGCCGGTAACAGCAAAAGGAAGTAAGCGGGTCAGGGTTACGGGTAATGTTTGATTATTCTTAACGCTTATATTGGAACTTATTCTCTGATTTCCTGTCTATTGAATCAGAATCGGTAAATCTATTTTGATTTGTCAGACAGGCCCCCGTTAAACCAGAGGAAAATTCTGTAATGTTATCTGTTCAATCTACTCACCCACTCTTGCGATCAACACCAACAGGCAATGAAAAACCGGTTGAAGACGTGGAGGTGAGCAGATCCACTCAGCCTGTTGAACTGACACAACTCCAGAAATGCATTCTGGGCAGCCAGCGCTTTATCCTCGATACAGTACATCTGGTTGAAGTTATGAACAAAGTCTTTGGTAAAAAGGAACCAGACGCCTCGCTACAAATGCCAGACAATTTCGATGCACTGCCGGAGTCAGAAAAGTACGAAAGTCTGACTAAGCTTGTCAGGCAACTTGACGTCTATTTCCACCAAAGCCCCATTCTCAGGGAAGAACAGGGAAAAATAGTGGAGCGCTGGAATGCCAAAGAGCAAACTAAAGTCATTGAAAACCTGAGTGACGTTGCCAAAAAAGAGCTACGGTCAGTACTTGAGCCCTTAAGGACTGCTGATTTAGAGCCCCTTGAGTTTACTGATCAATCAGTTCTTCTTATTCCGGGAGCGGCTATCCCTCGAATGCACCTTCGTCCTAAGTTCGCTATTGCACAAAACAGTGATAATAAATCGCCCGGACTGCTGCTCTGTAACGGTTCTGCAAGGCCTTTGGGCGACGTCGACACGCTTCAGGATCTTACCAGCACTGAATGTCTGTATGGTCGCATAAAGGAACTGGTTGAAGAGTTTAAAACTACCCTGGGCCCCATTGCCACAGAAGCTCACGCCCAAATGGCTCTTATGGACATGCTCCGTAAGGCTGACCAGAAAAGCGATCAGGAAAGCGATCAGGAAAGCGATCAGGAAAGCGATCAGAAAAGTGACCAGGAAAGTGAGCCGAAATGCTTTCTGAACAAACAAACCATCTATGTAACTTATACCGGAGAAGTTCAATACTATCAGCAATCTCTCCAGGAAGATGGCAAATACACGCTCAACCTCAATAAGGAAAATATCAGCACTGGCAGACCAAACACCGAAGCAACGATGGTGTCTGCCTTAAATGCCCTGGAACAACTGCCTGGAGCCACTCCCGGAGACATCGTTCTGGTCAGCAATCAGCCCCATATACGTGCCCAGCAAATTGCCACAGAACGCGTGGTTGCCAATAGAGGGCTCAACAATGAGTATTCTCCAATAACCATCCGTGCCAGTGGTGAAGGGTGTTCGCTGAAAAGCTCTAAAGATTTGTTCCTTGCCATCGACTCAGCCAGAAAGGCAATCCAGTTGTTAAATCCGGATTATCATGTGACAACCAATTGGGTCACCCCCCCGGAATGGAAGCTATTTGAATCCAGGAAAGCCGGTGAATGGCAGCTCTATAAGCCTGAGCAACCGCCACTGGAACTGTTGGTTTAGGCTTTCTTCGCAGGGTGGCTTGCTGATGTTATGCCAACCTGCGAACGCCCCTAAAAATCCGCATCAAGATGATAGCTGTCAATCAATTGCTGAATTTGATTATCCAGTTTTTTCTGATGATTTATAAAGGCACCCTGCCTATTCTGATGCTCTGTTAACAGGCCATCACTATCAGCATAAAAGGCTTCTGCCCTGGTTAATCCGTTATACAGAGGATTATATTCACGACTTGCCCGTTCAGCAGAAAAATAGAACGCATAGGTTTGCGATACCAGAATCGAGCCTCTATCCATAACCCGAGCGGTGATAACAACTTCTGTATCGGTATCTGGAATCGGATTTATGGTTATTGGTCGATTCATTGTCAGGGGTTTCATTTTTAAATGAGCAAGCTGATCTGAATAGACAGAACCAAATTCCTTTATCTCCCACAACTGGTCGATATCCCCTCCCTCAGCGTACATGGTTCCCCTGCCATTCGACCGGGTTCGAACATCGATATCAAGCTCAATCATGTTGAAGGCATTGGTTGGAGCCGTCACGTTTGCACCGGATTTTTTCAATGAAACTGACAGCTGTTTTTCCAGATATCGGGCAACATCTGAAGCGGTATGTTTTTTATCAACATAAACGGAATCTGATCCAAGGCGTCCTCTGGCGATGAGGCTCTCGGCAAGTTGGTTGGCTATAACATTCCAATATTGAGTAAATGGAACAGGCTCATATTCCGGTGAGGATACTGCCAGCAACCTGGTTGAAGGAAATAGTCCACCGATCATTAATAAACCTGTAACGACTGACAGGTATAACTGCTTATTAAACACGATACATCCCTATACTGCTTTTTTATTTCAATGTAGCATGTGCAACCTTATTCGTGTTCAGGCCACCTGAACCACTACTCTGACAAAGTCAGAAATCCGGCATAACAAAATAAGAGCCTGATTTATCAGCCCGATAAAACTGGAAATAATGATAAACCTCAATCGATTATTGACAGAATTCACTATAGAATCGCCCTCTTTTGTCCAGAACAGGGGTAATGACCTGAATGGATAACCCGTTTTTGGGTGGTGTCTGCGCCTCCCCCCAGCCATCTCATGAATAAAAGACGATGCTTAACCAGATATTGCCAGTTTTTTTATCTGGCCTGATCATGCTTTCCGGCTTTGTCCAGGCCAACGCCACAGCTCCTGCTGCCCCATCAGTGGCGGAGCCAGACGCTGAGTTCACCCTCCCTCTTCAGGAAGAGCGCTCCCCATGGGCGATAACCCTGTTCGATGACAATCCTCAGGAGAATCAGGCACGCCTCTGGTCCCAGACAAAACTCATGTTCGGTCTGGGCGTTGGTGTGATTGGTGCCCTGGCCGTTATGCCTGAGTCCTTTACCAACTGGGATAAGTCTGACTTGAAACAGTTCCACAAAAAATGGTGGGATAATGTCAGTTCAGGCCCGGTTATGGATGAAGATGACTTTTTCCTGAACTACGTAGCACACCCTTACTTCGGTGGTGTGTACTACATCGTTGCACGAGAGTCTGGTTACAACCAGTGGAACTCCTTTGTCTACTCCTTCCTGATGTCCACCTTCTACTGGGAGTACGGTATCGAAGCCATCGCTGAAGTGCCTTCCATTCAGGATATTATCGTAACGCCCATTGGTGGCTGGCTATACGGTGAGTGGGCTTACCAGCAGAAGCGCTCGATTGTCGACAATGATGGCCTGGTATGGGGCTCTGCCGGTCTGGGCTCCACGGCGTTGTTTTTCCTGGATCCGGTCGACAGTATTGACCAGTGGATCAATGGTGACCGTGAACAGCCCGTTGTGGAAGACTTTGATATCCGTCTGGCATTTGCTCCAACCTTTTATCAGGTAGAGAATCAGGATGAAGACCGGAACTATTTCGGCCTGGTCATGACATTCCGGATGTAACCCGCTCAAATACCTGCTATTTCCTTTCATAAACAGGGCACTCCAGCCCTGTTTTGCAGTAAAATAAGCACAAACTGATTTTTATACTTTTTACTGGTCAAAGGATGAACAAGGAAAAGCGCACACAGATTTTTACCCGGCTTCGGGACGCTAACCCCAACCCAACGACCGAGCTAAACTACAGTACACCTTTTGAGCTGCTTGTCGCGGTGATACTGTCTGCCCAGGCCACCGATGTAGGGGTCAACAAAGCCACCGATAAGCTTTATCCTGTTGCCAATACCCCTGAGGCAATGCTTGCCCTGGGAGTGGATGGCCTGAAGGAGTACATCAAAACCATCGGGTTATTTAATGCCAAGGCAGACAACGTTATCAAAACCTGTCAGATGCTGATTGATAAGCACAATAGCGTGGTACCCGATAACCGGAAAGATCTTGAAGCACTTCCCGGCGTTGGACGAAAAACGGCTAACGTCGTTTTAAATACCGCCTTTCATCAGCCCGCCATGGCCGTGGACACCCATATTTTCCGGGTATCCAACCGAACAGGCATTGCTCCCGGCAAGGATGTGCTGGAAGTGGAAAAACGGCTGGTCAGGCTGGTTCCCAAAGAGTTTCTGATGGATGCCCACCACTGGCTGATCCTCCATGGCCGTTATGTGTGTAAAGCAAGAAAGCCACAATGTGGTAGCTGCATTATTGAAGACCTTTGTGAGTTCAAGCAGAAAACGTCTTAGTCTGACTCACTTTAAACAGGGAAATATCCGCTCATGGCATTCCACTATGGCGTAATAGAAGGGCTGTATGATCAGGAAAACCAGTGGTCCTGGGAGTCCAGGAATGCCTATGCCAGCTTCTGTGCAAAGAAAGGTTTCAATTTCTATATCTACGCACCAAAGAATGATCCTTATCTACGCGAACAATGGGATCAGCCCTGGCCAGAACAGGATTTCAACCACCTGAACACACTGGGTTTGTCGCTTAAACAAAACAATGTGCGTTTTGGTATCGGACTCACGCCGTTTAATGTACGGGAACTGAACCAGAAAAGTCGCCAACAGCTGAAACAGAAAATCGCCAGCATCAATCAACTGAATCCACAGATTCTCTGCATTCTCTTTGATGATTTCAGTAACGACATTGATGACCTGGCAAAAACCCAGGCTGACATTGCCGAATTTATTGCCGCAGCAAGCACCGCGGCCCAATTTATTGTCGCAGGCACCTACTACTCAAAAGACCCGTTATTGCAGAGAGTCTACGGCACAATGCCCGAAGGCTACTGGTCTGACCTGGGGCAATACCTGGACCCACAGCTTGATATTTTCTGGACAGGCGACCACGTTATTTCCCTTGGCTATGATCAGTCAGGCTTACAGGAAATGACTGACCACTTCCAACGCAAACCCTTTCTTTGGGACAACTACCCGGTCAATGATACCGAATGGCTGAAACACCGGCTCAGACTCTATACCTTCACCGGCCGCCCGTGGCAAATCAGTGACTGGTGCCGTGGTCATGCCGTCAACCCGATGATCCAGCCCTGGCTATCCATGATACCGCTGGCCACTCTGGCAGACCTTTACCAGCAACAAGACCGGTTTGATGGCCATGCCAGCTTCAGGAAGGCAGTGGTTGATCTTTGCGGTCAATCGCTGGCATCGGCCATCGAAGACAACCTGCTCTATTTTACCGAAGAAGGCACGTTGAACTTTTCCGGTTTCACCCGCAAACGCCTGGAAAACACCTTTTCGGCGTTTCAGTCCGACACAGTGCAGCCTTACGTCCAGGAAATTCTCAAATGGTTGCAGTCCGGTGAAAAATGCTAGACTGCACTGCAATTACTGCCAACTATCCATTTCTTTCCAGAACAATAAATGACCGATTCCCTGACTATGACCTCCAAAACCCTGCAACTGGCCATGGACCTGATCAGCCGCACTTCCGTCACTCCTGAAGATGCGGGCTGTCAGGAACTGATGATCAGCCGACTTGAGCCATTGGGCTTCAAGGTTGAGCGACTCCGCTTCGGTGAGGTCGATAATATCTGGCTGCGCAGAGGCGACCAGAGCCCGGTGCTCGCCTTTGCCGGACATACCGATGTAGTGCCCACCGGCCCGGAAGGGATGTGGGACAACCCACCGTTTCAGCCGGCAATCATCGACGGCATGCTGCACGGCCGTGGAGCCGCCGATATGAAAGGCAGCCTTGCAGCCATGGTCACCGCCTGCGAAGACTTTCTGGCAGAACACGCTGACCATAAAGGGTCCATTGCCTTTCTGATTACCAGCGATGAAGAAGGCCCCGCCAAAAACGGCACTGTAAAAGTGATTGAGTACCTTGAAGCCCGAAACGAGAAAATTGACTGGTGCCTGATTGGCGAGCCATCCAGCAGCAACCGGGTGGGTGATGTGGTGAAAAATGGCCGCCGTGGCTCACTCCATGGCCACCTTACGATCAAAGGTATTCAAGGGCATGTAGCCTACCCTCACCTGGCCAGAAACCCGGTACATGAAGTAGCCCTGGCCATTGCCGATCTGACCGGAGAAGTCTGGGATGAAGGCAATGAATTCTTTCCCCCCACCAGCTTCCAGATCTGGCAGATCCATGCCGGCACCGGTGCCAGCAATGTCATCCCCGGAGAGTGCCAGGTGAATTTCAACTTCCGGTTTTCTTCAGAACTGACGGCTGAGCAGCTTCAGGAAAGAGTCACCGCGATTCTGGACCATCATCAGCTGGAGTACGATATTGACTGGCATCTGAGCGGTCAGCCGTTTTTAACCCGCCCCGGGGCCCTGGTCAATGCCGCTCAGCAAGCCATACGGGACGTTACCGGCATGGAGGTGGAGTTATCAACCTCCGGCGGCACCTCCGATGGTCGTTTTATCGCGCCTACTGGTGCCCAGGTGGTAGAGCTTGGCCCGGTTAATGCCACCATCCATAAAGTGAATGAGTGCGTTAACGCGGAAGATCTTGATACCCTGCAGGAAATCTATACGGGTATACTTAAGCATTTGCTAGCTGAAAAGTGACGTTTCTCCAATGAGCAGTCTTGATCCATCAAAAGCTGACGCAACCGAAGTCGACGATATTGAAGTTTACGCCAGCGGTCTCTCCCTGGAGGCTATTACCGACTGGCTGAACGATACCTTTGATACCGTTGTGACAGTGAACAGCGGCAAAGTAGTGCATGACATGGAAGTCACCCGCCTGGGCAACACCATTCCTGTGATGATTGTTGAAAACGCTGTTGGCAAAGCCTGGGCCAGCATCTGGTTTAAAACCAAAGGCACCCCCTGGCAGGATGACACCCAGTGCGCAAGAAGCCTTCAGGCCTATGGTCAATGCCGGGTTCGCTGCAACTCCGGTCCCTGGCAGGAAGGAGCTGATATGGATGAATGGTGGCAACTGGATGAACACGGCCAGGAAAAGCTGATCAAGTGGCCTAACGCTTCATAACCAAAAAGCAGCCTGGCTGCTTTTCAGGGGAGAAAACAGGATAACCTTCTAATGAGCCATACTATCGAACGGAGAGTGGTTTCTTCCTGACGCTGAAGCTCCGTAACTTTTGCGCAACACCACGTAATCAGGCTAGAATGGCCGATTAACTCATCAGCGACTTGAGAGCTATCATTTAATCTCAAGCTATGAGGCCTGTACCGGTTTATCGGTACCAGTCTTCTGACGTTTATTATCTCCTTTACTGACGGATGCAGGCCAAGAGCCAGTTCCATGCTGAAGCCCATTACCCTGAATCGCTATGTTTTTCATAGCCTGAGAAAACTCCTCTCCACGTGGGTGCGTACCACGGTTGAAAACAACAATCCTGAAGCTTTGCACCTGCAGGCCGGAAAACCGGTGGTCTATGTTATGCACCAGCGCTCCCTGACGGACCTGATGGTGCTGGAAGGTGAGTGCATAAAAGCAGGTCTGCCCCGCCCTTACAAACCCATTGTCGCTGACCAGCCACAGAGCAAAGCGCACTTTTTTCTTAGCCAGCACGAAGGCCTGATTCTCCAGAGAGAACGGCCAGAGCCACCGGAACTGCTGGAAGCGCTGGTCAGGCAGGTTGAAGCAAAGCATCAGGATGTCCAGCTCGTTCCCGTTACTATTATCTGGGGACGCTCACCGGAAAAGGAACAGTCCGCCTTTAAACTGCTGTTTGACTGGAACTTCAGCCTTGGCGGACGTTTCCGGAAGTTTCTGGCAACCCTGCTGCACGGCCGACAGACCATGGTGTCTTTCAGCCCTGCCTTATCACTGCAGGAAATCATGGGTGACAGTAACAACCATGCCCGCAGTGTGCGCAAGGTCAACCGGATTCTCCGGGTGCATTTCCGCCAGAAAAAAGCATCGGTTCTGGGGCCGGATCTCTCCCACCGTCGTATGCTGGTCAACAGCCTGATTCATACGCCCGGGATTCAGAAAGCCATTGCGGCAGAAGCTGCGGCTCAGGAAATCACCCTGGTAGAAGCCGAGACAAAAGCCAGAAAATATGCCAATGAAATCGCTTCTGACTTCTCCATGCCCGTTATCCGCTTCCTGGATATTATCCTGACCTGGTTCTGGAATAAGCTTTACAGCGGCGTAAAAGTCAATCATATCGAGCCCCTGAAGGCGCTGGCACAGAGCCATACAATTGTTTATGTGCCCTGCCATCGAAGCCATATCGATTATCTGCTGCTGTCGTACGTTCTGTACTATGAAGGTTTGCCGCCGCCCCATATTGCTGCGGGCATTAACCTGAATATGCCGGTGGTTGGCACCATTCTGCGCAAGGGCGGTGCCTTCTTCATGCGCAGAACGTTCCGTGGCAACCCGCTTTACAGCATGGTCTTCCATGAATACATGTACACACTGACCAGTAAAGGCTTTGCTACCGAATATTTCATTGAAGGCGGCCGCTCAAGAACCGGCCGTACGCTGACACCAAAAACCGGCATGCTCTCCATCACCGTCCGCAGTTTCCTTCGTGATCATCGCAAACCGCTGGCGTTTGTTCCGGTCTATATCGGTTATGAAAAGCTGTTGGAAATGGCCAGCTATCTGGGCGAACTCCGGGGTGAAGCCAAGAAAAGTGAGTCCCCCCTGGATATAGTCCGCACACTGGCGGCCCTGAGAAATGAGTTTGGCAAGGCGTGGATCACGTTTGGTGAGCCACTGGACCTGGGCTCGTTCCTGAATTCACAGGCACCCAACTGGAAAGAAAGCTCAGGTTCCAATGACAAACCAGCGTGGCTGGAAAAAACCACGTCGAATCTGGGCGATATGCTGGCTGGCAGAATCAATGCGGCAGCGGTCATCAATCCGGTTAACCTGGTCGCCATTGCCCTGCTCTCCTCACCCAGGCATGCACTGGGTGAAGAGGAGCTGATTCGCCAGCTGGATGGCTATACACGTCTACTGTCCATGGCTCCCTACAGTGACCGGACGGCAATGACTGATCTGGATGCCCGCAGCATGATTCACTATGTGGAAAACCTGCAGCTGATCCAGAGAAAGACCGATGCGCTGGGCGATATCATCAGCATGGATGAGAAAACAGCCATTGCCATGACCTATTATCGCAACAATGTGCTGCATATTTTTGCCATCCCGTCCCTGATCAGCTGTTTCTTTGTGAACTGCGCCAGCATCACCAGAAAAGAGATTCTGCGCATCAGTGCGGTTCTCTACCCTTACCTGCAGGCGGAGCTGTTCCTGCAGTGGACGCAACACGAAGCGCTGGCCGTGGTGCAAAAATGGCTGGATTGTCTGGTTGCAGAAGGACTGATTACCCATGGCCAGGATGATGATGGCGAAGCGTGTTATTTCCAGCCGGACCCTGCCACCGCCGAATACATCATGTTGAATGTTTTCTCACGCTCCATTGTCCAGACACTGGAACGTTTCTATATGGTGATCAGCCTGCTCCTGCGCAATGGCAGTGGCAATATTGAAGCAGAAGCCCTGGAACATCAAAGTGGGGTGCTGGCACAGCGCCTGTCGATCATTCATGGTCTTAATGCGCCGGAGTTTTTTGATAAATCACTGTTCCGTGGCTTTATTGCCCAGATGCGCTATCACGGTGTATTGGAGATCACGCAAACCAATAAACTGGTGTTTGGCGATGATATTCAGAAAGTGGCTGATCAGGCGCACACCCTATTAACCACTGAAATACGACACAGTATTAACCAGACCAGTCGATACGGAGTCAGTAACGGTCCGGGAGAAAAATCCACACCCTGAATAGCGGGCAAAACGCACGATAATCGTGGTCACACCATGACCACGATGATCATTAGATCTGATTACCCGGAAAATGCCTTCAGGGCATAAATATCATAGCGACAGGCTTTCCCTTCCAGCCGGTAGGTGGGAGCCTGACCATTAAGATCCGGTGCCAACCTTGGCCTTTTCACAACAACCCGATACCGTGCAAGATTCAGTGCCGGTTGCAACAACTGATTCGCATCCGGATCATCCCCCAGCAGATCCTGAAACAGCCGCATCTCTTTTTTGACCAAAGCCGACTTTTCCCGGTGAGGAAACATCGGATCCAGATAAACAACATCGTATTGATTATCTGATGCCCCCATCAGCTCAATGGCATTACCAGGCAAAAGGGACATCTGTTGTGCAATGGGTGCGACATCACTATCCTCAAGTGCCCGGCGCAAACCATCTGCCAGAAGGGCTGCCACCACCGGTGACCGTTCAATCAGGGTGACATTGCACCCCAGGCTGGCCAGCACAAACGCATCCCGACCCAATCCACCGGTTGCATCGAGCACCGATGGTTTGACGCCTTTATTCAGACCCACGGCCTTGGCGATATCCTGGCCTTTGCCACCACCAAACTTGCGTCGATGCCCGGCCTTGCCACCGACAAAATCAACGACAATCGGCTTCTCTTTCGATCCTGCACGCTGAACCGCCAGCTCTCCGGATGCGTCAAAAGCCACCAAAGCGTCTTCATCAACGTATTGAAGACTGTGACTAAAGCCGGTATCCAGTTGTGCGGCAAGGCCTTCAAGCAAAGCCTGAATGGCAGGGTGATCAGAAGCAAGAAGAAATAGCGGGGTAGACATCAGTGCAAAAGAAATAAGCCATGGGGGTGGCAGAATCTAACACCTCCAGAGCAGCCGTTGCAATCTATGCACATCAGCGATATGTTCCGGGAGCCTGTTCAGGTTCACTCAGTCATAGGTTTTTACCGCTATTTCATAAAGCAACGATGGATTTCCCATAACCTTGTTGCTATCTTCCGCAGCTTCATTTTCATCAACCTGATGACTGGGGGTGTAGCGACTCCGTTGAGTCACTACTGACTATTGAAAAAATGCCATCGAAGAGTAACTGGCTCCAACTGACCGGAGTACCAGGCTGCTCACCCATGGCTTGCTGTAAGGATTCACCATGATCAGACATCTGGGGAAATCTGTATCCACTCTTGTAATCGCTGCTTCTCTCACCATAGCGCCTGCATTTGCCACAACGGCCGATGAAGGGCAGAGAACGCTTAATATCTATAACTGGTCGGATTATATCGCCGAAGACACCATAGCCAACTTTGAGAAAGAGACTGGCATTAAGGTTCATTATGATGTCTTTGACAGCAATGAAGTTCTGGAAGCCAAATTGCTTTCAGGAAAAACAGGCTATGACATTGTCGCACCAACAGCAGACTTTCTGCTTCACCAGATCAAAGCCGGGGTATACCAGCCACTGGATAAAGAGAAGCTTCCCAACTGGAAGCACCTGGACGCTGAGTTGATGGCCTTGATGGAAACCTACGACCCGGATAACCGGTACTCGTTTCCCTATCTGTGGGGCACCACGGGCATCGGCTATAACCCGGAGCGGGTGAAAGCGCAGTTGGGGAAAGATGCCCCTGTCAACAGCTGGAGCCTGATCTTTGATGAAAAGCATATCAGCAAGCTCAGTCAGTGTGGTGTAGCGTTCCTGAATGCACCAACCGATGTGATTCCAGCGGCCCTGAGTTATCTGGGTCTTGACCCGAACTCGACCAACAGAGCGGATTACGCCAAAGCCGAAGCACTGCTGATGAAAGTTCGTCCCTACGTCACTTACTTTCACTCTTCCCGCTCCATTTCTGACCTGGCCAATGGTGATATCTGTGTCGCCATGGGCTGGTCCGGGGATATTCTGCAGGCAGCAGACCGTGCTGCCGAAGCAGACAATGGCGTAACTGTAAAGTATATGATCCCTGATGAAGGTGCTGGCCTGTGGTTTGATACCGTAGCCATTCCCAAGGATGCCAGAAACCCTGAAGAGGCCCATATCTTTCTGAACTACCTGCTGCGTCCGGATGTGATCGCCAACATCACTGACTATGTGGCTTATGCCAACCCGAATAAATCCGCCACAGCATTAGTGGACGACGACATTCGTGAGAACCCTGGCATCTATCCAACCGTTGAGGCAAAAAAACGGTTATTTGTCTTTAAGGTTCTGCCTCCCAGAATTAACCGTCTGGTTAACCGCCTGTTTACCAAACTGACATCCGGTCAATAAAAGCTGCAAGGGCAAGAAAGGGTGTACTCTTCCTTGCCCCTGAAATATCAGAGCATCGACATGATGGACCGGAACACCGATCCTGAGATGCCTGCATAGTCCGTTAGAAAGAAGCCAAAGCCCCAGTTAATAATTGCAGTCACGGAAGACCTCCTGTTTATGAAAACAAAAACATGAAAACATGGTGTCGCCCGCAAATAGACAAAGAAACATCCATTTTGTTCACTTCATCATAAGAATTATTTCACATCAGCCAACAAAAAAACGCTGACTGACGTAAAATCCATCAGGCACTCAGGGAATCTTCAAGCTCTGCTTTCCAGATGGCCATGGCCAATGCCGGTACACGAAGGACTTTTGGCGTTGGTATCCACTTGTGGCGAATACGGGAAAACACATCAAATCGCCCTGACATCCCCGCCATTGCTTCCGCAACCACACGCCCGGCAATATTGGTCAGGGCGACACCATGCCCCGTATAGCCATGTGCCGTGTAAATATCATTTCCCAGATGCTCAATATGCGGCATATATTCCCGGGTAACCGCAAACAAACCACCCCAGTGGTACTCCATTTTCACATCATCAAGCTGTGGAAAGACCTTCAGCATCCGCTGACGCAGACGCTCTTTGGAGTCACTGTATTCGCCATTGAACGGGTGATTAACACCGCCAAACAGAATTCGGCCATCGGCAGTAGGACGGAAATAGTCAAGACTGTTGTTTAAGTCAGACATGGCCATTTTGTTGCTAATAGGCTGTCGTTTACCCAACGGTTCGGTAACGGCAATATACGAGGCCACCGGTAATACTTTGCTTTCCGCTTTCCGGTTAAGACCGTCGATGTAAGCGTTACAGGCCAGCAGAACCTGCTTCGCCTTCACACTGCCCTGCTCCGTCAGTATCCGGTTTGGACTGCCTTTCACCAGTTTGATCGCCTTGCTCTGCTCAAATACGCGAGTGCCCAGCTCAATCGCTGCGCGGGCCAGGCCCAGGGTGTAGTTGAGGGGGTGCATATGGCCACTGTTGGTATCGAACAGTCCACCCAGATACTTCTCGGTTGAGGTCACTTCCCGGATTTTGTCCTGATCCCACCAGGTCACACTGGGGTAATCATAACGGGTCTGCTTCAGCTCCAGCCAGGACTTCAGCTCTTTTACCTGACTTGGCTTGATGGCCAATTCGATATAGTTCTGCTGGAAATCACAGTCGATGTTGAACTCACGGATACGATCACGAACGATATCCAGCGACTCACAGGAAAGATCCCACAGCTGCTTTCCCCACTGCGGACCAAAGGTTTCATCCACCTCACGCAGCCCCAGACAGTAGCCCGCCAGACACTGCCCGCCATTGCGCCCGGAAGCGGCCCAGGAAATACGGCCAGATTCCAGCAGCACCACATCAAAGCCACGCTTGCGCAGTTCAATGGCCGCATTAAATCCGGTCATGCCACCACCGATGATGCACACATCCGCAGTGATATCTCCACTCAGCACCGGCTGAAGTTCCAGTGAATGCCCGGTGACCTGATAATAGGAATCGATATATTCGCCAGCTTGGCTCATTCCAGTTGCCCACTCATTGTCAAAAAACTGAACGTCAATAACGCAGAGACCTGAGCGATGCAAACCAACCATTACACACTCATCGTCAGTCTCTGATATGGCAGTATGGCTTTGATCACCATAAGCGGCGTGGATTATCAGGCGGATATACGATGCTGGCAATAAGTACCCGACTGCATAAAACGGTAATTATCCTACGCATGGAACGAGACACACTCGATCTGCCTGGCAATAACTCCCGGAAACTGAGCTTGTCCCTCTCATAACCGAATCCGGATATACATGACCTTAATTTCCACTTCCCACCCCCCGGCCTCTGCCGCTACGATATCGCCAGCCAAGGTCATAAACACATGAATTATTTATGGTTTCAATAAAAGATGTCGCCAGGGAAGCTAATGTTTCTACGGCAACCGTTTCACGGGTAGTCAATCGCTCGCCAAACACCAGTGATGAAGTGGTGCAACGGGTCTGGCAAA
The DNA here is from genome assembly GCF_017744175.1 of Thalassotalea sp. G20_0. NCBI lineage: Bacteria > Pseudomonadati > Pseudomonadota > Gammaproteobacteria > Alteromonadales > Colwelliaceae > Thalassotalea > Thalassotalea sp. G20_0. The sequence continues at coordinate 167,753 of NZ_JAGHQV010000008.1, forward strand.
CCATTCGGAAGCTGGGTTATCGCCCGGTGATTGGCCGACAATCGGCAACTACTATTGGCGCAGTGGTGTCTGATGTTTCAGAACCCTTCTTTGGGCAGATGTTGAAAGGCATTGATCAGGTTGCCAGAAACCATAACAAACAGTTGTTGATCCACAATGGCCACTACAGCGAACCAACCGAGCATCAGGCCATTGAGCGACTGATCGGTCACTGCGAGTCGGCCATTGTGCACAGCAAATGGTTGTCCGATGAAACACTGATAGACTTTGCCAGCCAAATCCCCGGTTTAGTGCTGATTAATCGTTACCTTGAACCCATTGCTGAGCGCTGCATCGCCCTGGACAATGTTCAGGGAGGCTACATTGCTACCCGACATCTGCTGAATAAAGGTCATCAACAGATTGGCTATTTATGTTCAGACCAATTTATCGATGACGCGCAAGATCGCCTTAAAGGTCACCACAAAGCCATGGCCGAAGCGGGCATTCCTGTTGATGAACGTTATATTGCCGCCTGCCCACCTACCGAAGATGGCGGACGACTGGGGGTTTATGACTTACTGGCAAAAGGCTTACCACTGACAGCCATCATCACCTACAACGATATCATGGCCGCTGGCGCGCTGTTTGGCCTGCAGGAAAACGGCCTGAACTGTCCGCAGGATATCTCTGTCGTTGGCTATGATGATCTGGTCATTGCCCGTTATCTGCACCCGAAACTGTCCACTGTCCGTTACCCCATTGCCGTTATGGCTGAACAGGCGGCACGACTGGCTATCAGCCTGAGCGATAAGAACAGGGGGAAGGTAACAGGCCAGATAATGATGCCGGCTTTTGTTGAACGCAACAGTGTGCAAGCACTAAACCAGTGTCAACAAACAGGCTGACACCAGAAAATGTAACAGTTACATAAGTTTGAGCTGGATCAACACTTTTTCCCGCCTTCACAGATAAGATACATCATGTTGAAGTATGAAAATTCTGGATAACTGTCGTCAAAAATGTCACTACCAGGTGAAATGATCTGTGACTCCAGAGACAGGAAAATGATTTAGCCAACCTATGAGTAAATTCATGCAGCGCGACTGGGAAAGCCCACAAATCACCGCACGCAGCCGACTGGCAAGCCATACCCCTATGAGCAGCTGGCGCAGTGAGCCACAAGCTCTGACAGACACTGGGAGTGATTCGGTATTAAGTCTGGATGGCCAGTGGGCTTTTGCACTGTATGACTCTCCGGAACAGGTGCCTGAAACATTTTCAAGGGAGGGTGCTGACCCGACACAGACCATTACCGTTCCCGGTAACTGGCAGCTACAGGGCTTTGATAAGCCCATCTATACCAACGTCAAGTACCCGTTCCCCTGCAACCCACCCCGGGTGCCTGTGGCAAACCCGACTGGCTGCTACTCCACCACGTTCACCCTGCCTGCGCAGTGGCAGGAAGATAGCCAGACCCGGGTGATCTTTGATGGCGTAAACAGTGCCTTCTATCTCTGGTGCAACGGCAAGTCCGTGGGCTATTCACAGGACAGCCGACTGGCCGCCGAGTTTGACCTGACCCCATACCTTCGGGCCGGAGAGAACCGGTTATGCGCAATGGTTATCCGCTGGTCCGATGGCAGCTACCTGGAAGATCAGGATATGTGGTGGCTAAGCGGCATTTATCGTTCAGTCCGCTTGCTCAATAAGCCACACCAGCGTCTGGTGGATATTCGCGTCACACCTGATCTCGATGACCGCTACGAACACGGCAAACTCACCATTGTTGCCGACACCAGGAATGCCGATGATCTGGCCATTCGGGCAACGTTGTATTTGGATAAAGACGCCATTGCCACCACCACATCCGCCATTGGTACCGCACCGATGGATGAAAAGGGGGGTTATAACGATCGCACATGCCTGCAGCTGGATATCAACAATCCGCAAAAGTGGAGCGCAGAGGCACCCAACCTTTATCGCGTTGTGGTCACGCTGACGGATCCGCAGTCAAACAGCGATATTGAAAGCGAAGCCTACGACGTTGGATTCCGTAAGGTAGAAATCAAAGACGGCCTGCTGCAATTAAACGGTCAGCCATTAATGATTCGTGGTGTGAACAAGCACGAGCACAACCCGGCGACCGGTCATTTTGAAACCGTAGACGATGTTCGTGAACACCTGATACTGATGAAGCAGCATAATTTCAATGCTGTTCGCTGTTCTCACTACCCGCACCAACCGGCATTCTATCAACTGTGTGACCGCCTTGGTCTCTATGTGGTTGACGAAGCCAATATTGAAACCCACGGCATGACTCCCATGCGCAAACTGGCCGACGACCCGATGTGGGCCAATGCGTTCCTGGAGCGGATGATGCGCATGGTGGCGCGGGACTTTAACCACCCATCCATCATCATCTGGTCACTGGGTAATGAATCAGGCTACGGTGCAGCCCATGATGCCATGTACCAATGGACCAAACGCACCGACCCGTCTCGCCCGATACAGTATGAAGGTGGTTGTTCCGATACCCCCGCAACAGACATCATCTGCCCAATGTATGGCCGTACTGATCAGGATCAGCCACAGCAGTTCCTGGGCAAAAACAAATGGGCGCTGACCAAATGGATCGGCATGCCCAACGAAACCCGACCAATCATTCTGTGTGAATATGCCCATGCCATGGGCAATAGTCTGGGCGGTTTTGCCGAGTATTGGGATGCGTTCAGAAAGCACCCCCGCCTGCAAGGCGGTTTCATCTGGGACTGGGTGGATCAGGGACTGGACAAGTTCGACGACAATGGCCAGCACTTCTGGGCATACGGCGGTGATTTTGGTGACCAGATCAACGATCGCCAGTTTTGCATCAATGGGCTGGTATTCCCGGATAAAACACCGCACCCGGCACTGTTTGAAGCCAAAAGAGCACAGCAGCCGTTTACTTTCGAATTAGTGGCAACCCAACCACTCACCGTGAAAGTCACCAGCGAAGCCTGCTTCTGCGCCACCGACAACCATCAACTGGTGTGGCAGCTGATGGCGGGCGAAGAGGCCCTGGTTGCTGGTGAAGTCACGCTGAATATTGCGCCCCGCTCCTCAGAACTGCTGGTACTGTCTGAGCAGTCACTGACCATCAGCGGCAAACTGCCACGACTGGATCTCTCTATTATCCAGCCTGAGGCAACCGACTGGTCCGAAGTCGGCCACGAAGTCGCACGCCAACAGTTTATGTTGACGGGATCGCTGGCCAATCAAGCGGTTACTCCTCGCTTGCCGACATCTGCGGTCATCAATGAAGCCGAATGCAACTTTACCGTCAATGCGGCAGGAAACACCTGGACCATTGATCGTAACAATGGCCAGCTGGTGAGCTGGGTAAAAGACGGCAAAGAACAACTGCTTACCCCGTTGGCAGACAATTTCTACCGCGCACCGTTGGATAACGATATTGGTGTCAGTGAAGTTGACCGTCCGGACCCTAATGCCTGGATGCCACGCTGGGAGCGAGCCGGATTAAACAACCTGCAACACCGCTGCCTGCTGGTTGAATGTGATGCTGAGAAAGGGCTGGTTCTGTCTCACCATGGCTATTTCCACCCGGAACAACCGGAAAAAGAGATTCTGCGCAGCGTATGGACCTACCAGTTTGCCGCCAGCGGCAGTGCCCGTATCGATATTGAGGTCACTGTTGATGGTGATATGCCGCCTATGCCCCGCATCGGTGCCTGCCTGAGACTGAAGGAACAACCGGCACAGGTGAACTGGTTTGGCCGTGGGCCCCACGAAAATTATCCGGACCGTAAGTTAAGCGCAGATATCGGACACTGGGAACAGTCCCTCAAGGCCATGCACACGCCTTACATTTTCCCAAGCGACAATGGTCTTCGGTGCGATACCCAGGCGCTTATGCTGGACGATATCCGGGTAACAGGACAGTTCCATTTCAGTGTCAGCCCATACGGTCAGGCACAATTGACCAGGGCAACGCATACCCACGAGCTTCAGGAAGAAGAAGGCATTTTTGTCTATCTGGATGGCTTCCACATGGGTATCGGTGGCGATGATTCCTGGACGCCGAGCGTTCGGCCTGAATACCTGTTGACTCAACCGATGTACCAGTGGTCGTTCGAACTGTCGTGATCACACATTCATAACCCTGAATCCACAGTGATACAGGGTTATTACCAGCAAGCTTTGAAATACCCTGAGACGGTTAACGGTTCAGAATTAACCGGCTGCCGGGATTCACTACATTTTATTGCTGTTTCTAAACAGGGGAGGTTAACTCTTCATTAAATGGAGGGTTAATTCAGATGCAATTCTCAATTGGCGAAAATGACAATGAATGCTCATGCAGATAGTCAGCATATAACGCTGAAAACCAAAGCATCTTATGGCCTGGGTGCCCTGGGAAAAGATTTTGCCTGTTCTATTATCTATATCTTTTTAATGTTCTATTACACCGATGTCGTAGGCCTTTCTGCCGCCTTCGTCGGTTCCCTGTTCTTCGTTGCCCGTTTTATTGATGCATTTACTGATCCTTTGATGGGCATGATCGTTGATAATACCCGCTCCCGGTTCGGTAAATTCCGTCCATGGATTCTCATCGGTACGCTGATTAACTCGGTGGTGTTATTGATGGTATTCAACACCCATCAATTTGAAGGCACCTTTGTTTATTTTTATGCAGCGGTAACCTACATCCTCTGGGGAGTCACCTACACCATTATGGATATTCCTTACTGGTCGATGATTCCGTCGCTTTCCAGCAAACGGGAAGAGCGTGAGCACCTGGTGGTCTGGCCACGTATTTTTGCCAGCATCGCCTGGACGGTCATGGGAACCTATGGTCTTTATGTGGTTGGTGTATTTGGTGGCGAGAATAAAGGTCAGGGCTTTTTCTACCTGAGCATCGCCATTGTTATTTCATTTATCGCCAGTGCGCTGATCACCTTTTTCCAGGTCAAGGAAAAAGTCGTGGATCAAAAAGTGTCCGGTGAGAAATTCAATATTGCCGATGTCAAAAAGATCATTGGTGATAATGATCAGCTGAAGTCACTGATCGGCTTTGTACTGTCCTTTAATATTGCCATTCAGTTAGTGGGTGGCTTTGCCATCTATTACTTCACCTACGCCATTGGTAAACCGGAACTGTTCCCAATGTTCTCACTGGTGGCCGGGGTGGCCGAATTCTCAGGCATCTTCCTGTTCCCCTGGATTGCTAAAGTAGTCAATCGTCGTTTGATGTGGCCCCTGGCCTGCGGCTTTCCGATTCTGTGCAGCTCCGTACTCTACTTTTCCAGCGTGATTGCCCCGGAAAGTGCCATTCTGGTGGGTCTGGCCGGTGCGGCCCTGAAATTTGGCAACGGTCTGTTCAATGGTCTCTCTACGGTTATGCTGGCTGATGTGGTGGACTACGGCGAAGCCAAAACCGGCTTGCGCAGTGAGAGCATTATCTTTTCAGTGCAAACCATGCTGGTGAAATGTGCCGGTGCCATGGCAGGTTTCCTGATCGGTTTTGGTCTGACGTTTATCGGCTATGTGCCCAACGTTGTTCAGACACCGGAAACCATTGTCGGACTGAAAGTGCTGATGATCCTGATTCCCGCAGTACTGATTGCCCTGAGCGCCATTATCTACAAAAAGACGTATCGTCTGGATGCCCGCTTTAGCAAGGATGAAAGTGCTGTAGCTGCTATTGTCTGAAGACCGATAGTTAACAAATAACCTGTTTTTTGCCCCCCTTATGTGGGGGTATTTTTGTTGAATAGTCAGAACCATTTCTTACGAGCACATTCTCAAGAGCACTTTTTCAAGAGTACAAAGTGATGAGCAAACCATTAATTCACCTTTTCACAGACACCACCAGCCTGGTGATCAAGGCAGGCACATCCCTTCCGGTGATGCTTTACTGGGGCAAGCGCCTGCCCGATGGCATTGATCTGGAAGGTTTCTTTACCGCTAACCACCACCCGGTACCCCAGGCCCGAATTGATACCGACACCCTGGTCTCTCTCTGCCCGGAACACGCCCGGGGACTGTTCACGTCGCCAGGTCTTGAAGGCAGCCGTCAGGGTGACAGCTGGTCACCGGAATTCACCCTGGAAGAGACGACACTGATTAATAATCAGGTGTTGTTTTCCAGCAGGGATACCCGTGCCGGCTTAAAACTGGTGATCCGCATGGGCCTGAATACCGCCTCACATGTGCTGGAAACATCGCTGGAACTCACCAATGAAGGGGACACACCTTACCAGCTGAATAAACTGTCCAATACCCTGCTACTGCCCACCCACGCCAGGGAAATCATGTACTTTCATGGTCGCTGGACCCACGAGTTTCAAACTGAACGCAAACTGCTGGATCGCAGCGGTTTTATCCTGGAAAACCGTCGGGGCAGAACTTCTCACGAGCACTTCCCGGGCATGATGATTGGCCAGCCCAACTTCTGCGAAACCGCCGGTAAAGTCTATGGCTTTCACCTGGGATGGAGTGGTAACCACCGCTTTCATGCCGAAGCGATGAGTGATGGACGCCGCTACCTGCAGGCCGGTGAACTGTTGATGCCGGGAGAAGTCGAGCTGGCACCCGGTGCAAGCTATACGACACCCACCCTATACAGCACCTACAGCAACAAAGGTCTGAACGGCATCAGCCAGAATTTCCACTGCCACGTTCGCACTGAAATCATCCGCTTCCCCGAGCCGGAAAAAGTTCGTCCTGTCCATCTGAATACCTGGGAAGGTATCTACTTCGACCACAACCCGGACTACATTCTGAAAATGGTGCGCTCAGCGGCAGAAATCGGCGTGGAGCGTTTTATTATTGATGACGGCTGGTTCCGCGGCCGTAATGATGACAAAGCCGCACTGGGGGACTGGTACCTTGACCAACAAAAATACCCTCAAGGTCTGCAGCCCATTATCGATTGTGTGAAAGAGCACAATATGGAGTTTGGCCTCTGGTTTGAACCGGAGATGATCAGCCCGAACTCCGACCTCTATCGGGCTCATCCACAATGGATGCTCTGTACTGAAGGGTACGATCAGGTCACCATCCGTAACCAGTACGTACTGAATCTGCAAATTCCGGAGGCCTTCGACTACGTTCTGGAACGTCTCGACAGCATGCTCAGTGACTATGATATCCGCTACATCAAATGGGATATGAACCGGGAACTGGTACAACCAACACACCATAATCGTGCTGCCTTCCACGGCCACATTCAGGCTTATTACCGATTGGTGGATGAAGTTCGCAGACGACACCCGCTGGTGGAAATTGAAACTTGCTCCGGTGGCGGCGGCCGGGTTGACTTCGAAGTACTGAAGCGCACCCATCGTTTCTGGGCATCGGACTGTAATGATGCCCTGGAAAGACAAACCATTCAGAAGGGTGCCAGCTACTTCTTCCCGCTGGAAATTACCGGTGCCCATATCGGGGCAACGCTTTGCCACACCACAGGCCGACAGCATAACCATGACTTCCGGGGTATTACCGCCCTGTTTGGTCATATGGGGGTAGAGCTGGACCCGGCCAGTGCTTCAGAGGAAGAGAAGCGCTCCTTTGCCAAATACATTGCCCTGCACAAGTCCTTAAGACATCTGTTGCATACCGGTGATCATTTCCGCTGCGACACCGCCCATAAAGCGTCACAGGGCTGGGGGGTTGTTAGCACCGATAAACAGGAAGCCGTGGTGATGTTCGCCCAGCTGGATATGCCTGAGTATGCCATGTCAGCTACTCTGCAAATTCCCGGCCTGAATCCGGAAAAAGACTATAAGGTTCAGGTATTGGAAAAAAGCTCTTCCGATATTTACATGAAACAGTGTCCGCCCTGGATGACCGAGCCTGCCATTATGAGCGCTGCCCTGCTTGAACAGGTTGGTCTGATGATGCCGGTGATGCAGCCGGAAAGTGCACTGCTGATTAAGATTACGCAGGTTTGAATTTAATACGATAACTGTTTTGTAACACCCCCGGGTTTTCAGATTTTGTCTGGAAACCCGATGTTTTCAGAATCATAAAGTTTGTCACCGAATACCCATTCATCACGGCAACCGGATAGATTGCTTAAATCTAATACCCAAAAAACAGCCTGGGTTTCTGGAAAAACGGCAACGCTGGCAAAAGCACAACTCTGGCAAAAGCACAATGATCTCTCTATTATCCGTACTCAATTAAAAAGCATGGATAAAACTAAAAGTCAGCTTATGCCAATTCTTTCATTTCTTCTCGGAGTGCTCCTGACATGGTTGTTTATGTCAGGCCTGATGGCTCAGGGTCTGGCACTGTTGATACGTATCTGGTGGCCATCGTCAAGCCGCGAGCGCGAGTTGAAGGTTGATCAGTGGCTGTTGAATAACCCGGTACAGCCCTCCTCCGGCTGGCGCTTGCTGGGTTACTGGAGAGACACGTCACAATACCGGCAGGCCTGCTCGGAAATGGCGGGGTTACTGGCCGACAAAGCCTGTCTTTCCAGTCAGGATAAAGTCCTTGATGTCGCTTTCACCAGCCATGATCAGTTGCTGGTCTGGCTGGATTATTACCAGGTTCAGCACCTGACGGCAATCGCCAGTGATGAGCAACAGATGGTTCGGGCACTGGAGCATTGCGGACATTTCAGTACGCTTAAACTGGTGCGGGGGGGTGACAAGTCGCTGGCAGAACGGCCAGAAAATAGCTGCGACAAGTTAATCGGCCTGGACTGCGTTTACCATCTGGAGTCCCGCTCTCATTTTTTCAGTCATGCCAGGAAAGCGCTAAGGCCGGGAGGCACTCTGGCGTTTACCGATATGGTGCTGTCCCGGCCATTTCAGGACCGTCGGGAGCAACGCCTGGTAAACAAGCTTGGTCGTATATCAGGACTCCTGGTTGAAGATATGCCAGTCAAAGAGACCTACGAAAACCTGCTTCACCAGCATGGGTTTGATCAGGTTGAGATTCTGGATATTACCGATGATGTCCTTTCCGGTTTCTGTTTCTGGTTTGGTCAACACTACCAGAGCCTTTCAGCGTTCACACGTTCGAAGATGTGGATCAGGCTGCGATTGCAAGTCTGGTTTATTCGCTGGATGCTTCACCGGGAGCAACTGCGCTATCTGATGATTATTACCCGCTGACAGGCTCACATAGTTTATCCACAGCTTTTGTGGATAAACTTGTGACAACATTCGGGATAGTTCACAAACGCCTTTCAATTCAGGCCGTTCGGACAGATTGATCAAAAAACAATCAGACCGACTTACTGGCATCCGTTCAAGTCTGTTTATTCACGGACAATAAACGAATCTTCTTAATAATGACCCGATCCCGTGTCATGACAAAATCACTGCTCTGGGTATACAGCTTGATTTCTGCATCCACTGCTTCACGAAGTTTCACCCGGCCTGCCGCCTGCCCCTGAAGGTTAATCCGGGTAGCACCGGGCTTAATCTTCTCAAGGTAGCGTTCCATGGACGTAAAAAACCGCAATGCAACCGGAATAATATGTGCAGGCAGCAGGTTTGCCTCTGCCATCTCTTTGTGAATACCAATCTTAAGGGGCCTTGGATCCGAAACATTGAAGGCACCGGGCCAGATAACTCGAACCAGACGCAGCGCCTCAGAGTTCATAACGTCACTTTCAGGCCGGTTATGCAGCCTATCAAGAATTTTCCTGGCCTCTTCCGGAAGTGCTTGATTCATAGGGGAACCGGAAACATCCTGTTCAGAGGCCAACTGCTGTTCCTGTTTCTGGATACCCTGGTCAGAAATATTACTGTCTTCTGCTGTCATCGACTGCCTTGCCCAAATAACACTCGGCATCCCGGGGAAATAATAAGCAGTGCCACCACTCTCCTGAGACGCCCTTGAAAACCAACACCAAACCAGCCTGAGCCAGCGGGAGCACTATAATGACGGATTCAGCCCCGCCATAAAAGTGTAATTTATCAACAAACCGTACCAATCATAAGAAGGGTACTGAAGAATAGGAAATTTTGGGCGATGCCAGGCGAATGTTGAGCAAGTACGTGAATCACAAGGGGCATAATCGGCTCTTCCCGCCTCCTTTGTGGCAGGCAATAAAAAAGGCAGTACTGTAAAGCACTGCCTTTTTTATGGGTCGCCCAAATGAAAACTGAGTTTTACAGAGGACGGATATCTTCAGCCTGCAGACCTTTCTGGCCCTGAGTAACACGAAACTCAACGCGCTGACCTTCAGTCAGGGTTTTAAAGCCTTCGGTAGCAATCTGACGGAAGTGGGCAAACACGTCAGGTCCACCGTTTTCCTGGCTGATAAAACCAAAACCTTTCTCGTCATTAAACCACTTAACGGTTCCTGTAGAGGTAGACATACTCATATCCTGATATTCAAATACTATAGGGTGACTTTGCTGGCAAAGCCGTTTAGCTAGAAGTTTTATTTTTGTTTATGAAGGATATGCAGAGAGACTACGCTCGGAACATCAAATCTTTTCATAAAAAAACTAATATCACTTTTAACGGTCCCTATCATACAGACTCTCGTCAGAAAACTCATCAGTGATTACCTTATCTTGAAATAATTCATGCCTCCATGACCCCGACAGCAGTGAGTAGTCGTAGCGTACACCTAAGGAATTTCAGGTACAGAATGGAACTTTACAGCACATCAGTTATCCGAGGTCGTCAATGTCATAGTGTTATTGGCTGCTTTGGAGAGGGCAAACAGGGCATTTCAAGGCATGTTTTTTTACACCAGCCGCATCGATTTTTCATCGAATCAGCGACCAATGCTGAAATGGGGAACTTTTATAAGAATCAGTAGTCTTTGGCTGTAATTCAACAGTTCAATAATTCTAATGGACACATTCAAACTGAACCTTGATCCTGATCTTTTTTATGCCAATTTACAGGGTTTTCCAGATAATTTTTTAACACTAAACGACACTTTTAGCTCATCGCCATGCATGGCTGGTTATTCTGTAGACATACATGATTCTCCCCTTGACGAATATTTCAATCAGGAAGTCACAAATCAGGAGCCACCTTCTCCACGATCACTGAATGACTTTTCAATTTCTCATTTACCATTTGCTGAAAATGCATCAACTCATTTTTCTCTGCCATCAACCCTTCTGGTTGCTGTAGTTGGCCCATTGAATAAAAATACACAACAGCCGGGGCATACCGTAACTTCTGGATTTACAGTCACTGAATCTTCCTGTTCTGGTGACCCTCAGCCACCTGCGCCTGAGGTGGCAAGTGCTTCTGAAAAACGCAAGACGAACAAAGCCAAAAACCAAGCCAAATACGTCGCATCCGAAAAAGGCAAGGCGAGCAGAGCCAGATACTTCAGATCCGAAAAAGGCAAGGCGTCCAAAGCCAGATACGCTTCATCCGATAAAGGCCTGGCGAACAAAGCCAAGTACAACTTATCCGATAAAGCCAAGGCTTACAGAGCCATCAGAAACGCCAGATCAAACGCCTATAAATCTGCCATAAGAAAAGGCTTTAGCGAAAAATTGGCCAGGGAGAAAGGAGAGTTGGCAGCTAATGCAAAAAGAGCAGAATTATCATCAGTGCTGCCTCTTGCCACTGTTAATTCGACTGACTGAAGGAATATTTGTACCGAATTCACCTTCTCAACATCAACTGTCCAGACAGGGTTTTATTCTGAAAGCAACCGCATCAACCTACTCCCGCCCAAAGCCTGCTGGCCGTGTTGCCCAAGCAGCTGGTTCAAGGGGGATTCCTGATCGCTCAAGAAGTACATTTAACGGTAAAAGAGTCTCAAACCATCCGTCTTATAGAGGTAGAGCCCCCACCCAGGATGTCGGCAAAAGTGTTGAGGACGCCTTTTGGAATAAAAACCCATTAAAGGGACGTCAAATCTCCTCGGCCGCGGTGCTTGGCACCTATAGAAATGATAAAACGTCTCTCAGAGGTGGCTTCTTCCTGCAAAAGCTCTGCTTACAGAACATTCTACACGGCAATAGAAAAGTGTCCCCGGACCAGGTCATTCAGGAATTCAACCGGAAACCAGATGGTGACAAAAAGTGCAAAATAGCGATAGTTCGCTTCAAAGCGGAATGTTGCCTGAAGGGCCTGCTGTTAAATGGACGACAGGTCTCACCAGATGCGGTGATTAATGGTTTTAAGGCAGTCAGGGCAACACTGGAGCTGGCGCGCTTTAAGGCAGAATGTTGCCTCAGGGGATTGCTGTTGAATGACCAGCTGGTCACAACGGACGCTGTGGTTGAGCATTTCCCGGATAGTCCGGAGGGCAAGTTGGGGGTAGCCCGGTTTAAGGAACAATGCTGCCTGATGGGTCGGCTATTGAATGGCCGACAGGTCACACCGGATATGGTAGTTAAGGGTTATCAGGCCAACAAAGCAACACTTGAGCTGGGGCGCTTTATTGAACAATGCTGCATCAGAGGGCTGCCACTCAATGGCCAGCGGGTCACACCAGCTACGGTGGTCAGGGAATATCAGTCAGCCGGAGCCTACCTGGAGCTGGCACGCTTCAAAGCGAATTGTTGCCTTAAGGGCTTGCCGTTGAGTGGCCAGCAGATCTCACCGGATACAGTAGTTAAGGATTGTCAGGTAGCCAATGCAACATTGTCGCTGGCACGCTTTAAGGAAGAATGTTGCCTGAGAGGCCTGGCGTTGAATGGCCAGAAGGTCACACCGGAGGCGGTGATTGAGGATTTTCAGAAAGCCGGAGCCACACTGGAGCAGTCCCGTTTCAAAGCGGAATGTTGCCTGAGGGGCCTGTTATTGAACGGCCAGCAGATAACAACGGATGAGGTGGTTAAGGATTATCAGACATCCGGTGCAACTCTGGAACTCGCCCGTTTCAAAGCGGAATGCTGCCTGAAGGGCCTGGAATTAAACGGCCAGCAAGTTGCACCGGATGCGGTGATCACGGTTTTCCCGGACAGTCTCGAAGGCAAATTGGGCAGAGCACTCTTCATGGTACAATGTTGCCTGAGAGGGCTGCTGGTGAATGGCCAGCAGGTCAGACCGGATTTGGTGGTTAAGGATTTCCCGGATAGTCCGGAAGGCAAACTTGGAATAGCGCGCTTTCAGGAAGAATGTTGCCTGAGAGGCCTGGCGTTAAATGGCCAGAAGGCGACACCGGATGCAGTGGTTAAGGCTTTCCCGGATACGACAGAAGGCAGGCTCGGAATAGCGCGCTTTATGCAGGAATGCTGCCTGAGGAGACTGGTACTGAATGGCCAGCAGGTGACAGCGGATGCGGTGGTTAAAGCGTTCCCGAATAGTTCAGAAGGCAGGCTGGGAATAGCGCGCTTTAAGCAGGAATGCTGCCTGAGGAAACTGGTACTGAATGGCCAGCTGGTTACCCCGGATGAGGTGTATAAGAATTTTCAGACGGCCAAAGCGACACTTGAGATCGCACGCTTCAAAGAAGAATGTTGCCTGAAGGGGCTGCTATTGAATGGCCAGCAGGTCACACCGGAAGCAGTGGTTAAAGATTATGAACGCGGTGGCTGGTTGCTCGAAAGAGCTATTTTTTATTCTCTACTGGCATTGCATGCCAGAGAGTTGAATGGCAACTATCTGGATAACCAGAAAGTGTTAGAAACGTTTAATGAAGTACCTGGCGATCATTCTTCACGACAGGCGATGTATCTGATTCAAAGGCTGAATCAATCTCAGGAATATGATGAAACCTGCGAAGCTCAGGATATCATTCAAACAGCCTGGCAACTATTAAACAACGTATCGCTCAAAGATGAGCAACATCGGCTGCAATGTATCTTGAAATTCATGGCTATGCAGAATGAATTGACTATCGATCATCAGGAAGTGTCAGCAGAACAAGTGTTGCAATCCATCAAAAAACTGAGGAACTCATTTCAGAATTCACGCGTACATTTCTTCTTCCTGGCACACTGCTATATCACGAGGCAGTCTATTGATGGACTGAAAGTCCACAAGGACCAGGTACTTGGCTGTCTTCAGAGTTTTCCGGAAGGAAGCAAACTGCACCATGATCTAGGCTTCTGGTTTGAACAACACAGCTACGAAGCCCATTGTGTAAATAACACCAGACATCGGCACAGAGATAACCTCCCCGACCTGATTCCCAATATAGAGAACGTCGGCCGAACAACGAAATACCGGGGTGAAACAGGCCATACATTCGCCACTCAGGGCATTACCACCAACGGGGCGCAAACTGTGAAGCAATGGTCAACAACTGGCAGACTGGATTTCCCGGAAAATCCGGTTCTGCGGTTAAATGCGCTAACACTGAAAACACTGGAGATTATCCAGGAAATCAATGTTTCTTATAGCAATACCCCCATTCTGATTACCGGTTCTTATGCGCGTTTTTTACAGGACCACTGCTCATTATTTAATGATATTGACATTATCTGCTCAACAGAGGAGCCAGCCAGAATACTCTTTGCAAAGCTAGAGGCACTGAACACCACAGACTCAGGAATTCCCAAAAGCATCACCATCTGGCAACTCCCGGGATGTCCGGAGATTAAACTACCAAAAACCTACAATATTCATCTCAGGGACGCGGATCTGTGTATGAAAGCCATGGGGCTTCAGGTCAGTGTTGACGCCCGATTAACCCATGACAATACAGCACCATTGGCCGTCCACGTTCCCGGTGTTGCGAGGCCGGTACTGTGTTTGTCGTTTGCTGATGAAACAAAGTTACTGAACGATACGCTGGAATACCTCGCTGAAAACCTGGACCCGCTGACCAGGCAACTACAAAGAGGGGCAGTATTTGACCTGCCTCGAACCATTCTTTTTAACGACCCCCAAAATATTGAGGAGCGTATTTATGGCTTGCTTATTCGCTCACTGCTTACCCTGAATAAAGCCGGGCAGTTTATTGATCTGCACTCTGAAGGCAAACCCGGAAAACCTGACTGTCTGCCGGAATATCTCCAAGAACAACGACAACGCCTGCATACGCTTACGGCACATCTTCAAACAAAATTGGCTGGCCATGTTTGCCGTGGTGATTTCGAGCACAGAATTAACAACTGGTTGTCAACCAATCAGTATGTGAGCGATTATGAAATCAAAAAGAAGGATTTTATCAAATCACTGCTTGTGCTGATGCATCCGGCATAAAATCTGGCACAAACAACAGTGACTCCAAAATGCTATCCGTTAATTAGCACTTAATCTTTGGACTTATCTTAATCCTGTAAAATGCCAGCAATTCCCGATGAATCACTAAGCCCTACAGCCGCAACAGTCTCAGAGGCACGGCAAAAACATGATCACATATTGATCAATCCAAGAACATTCATCATATAATGTTCATCCCAACCACATTTGTGTCGCTTGTTCTTGATACCTGCCTTTACTGATGTATCCAGCTTCAGAAGATT